>JAGTTQ010000001.1:3739364-3951564 GCA_018223415.1 Eubacteriaceae bacterium Marseille-Q4139
TCCTCCTCCGGGGAGTAGGCGAAGACGCCAAGGCGGTCAAATTCCATGTCATAGACGAAATCCAGAAGCGTCTGGTGGTCGTCCTCGGTTTCGCCGGGGAAGCCGGAAATCATCGTCGTGCGCAGGGCGATGTCCGGGATTTCCTTTCTGAGTGTCTCGATTAACCCTCGGATCTCTGCATTGCTTGTGCGGCGCCCCATCCGCTTTAGGACGGCGTCGCTGGCATGCTGGATCGGGATATCCAGATAGTGACAGACCTTTTCCTCGGTTTTTATGGCCTCAATGAGCTCCGGCGTGATCTCCTCCGGATAGCAGTACTGGAGACGGATCCACTGGATGCCGGGAATTCCTGCCAGACGGTGCAAAAGCTCCGGAAGCATCTTTTTCCCGTATAAGTCTTTTCCGTAAACCGTGGTCTCCTGGGCCACGAGGATCAGCTCCTTCACGCCTTTTTCAGCCAGCTCACCGGCCTCTTTTACGAGCTGTTCCACGGGGACGCTCCGGTATTTGCCGCGCAGGTACGGGATGATGCAGTAGGTACAGCGTTTATCGCAGCCTTCGGCAATCTTTAAAAATGCGTAGTGGCCGCCGGTGGTTACAAGCCGGTCCGTCGTCTCTCCCACCGGCTCGTCGATGCTCTTAAAAATCGCTGTGTGATGGCCGCCCAATGCCTCTTTTACGGCTTGGGCCACGGCCTCATAGGAGGTTGTCCCAAGGACAGCGTCCACTTCCGGGATTTCTGTGGTGATCTCCTCTTTATATCTCTGCGCCAGGCAGCCGGTGACAATCAGTGCCTTTAAACGGCCGGTTTCCTTTAACCGCGCCATTTCCAGAATCGTATTGACGCTTTCCTCCTTTGCGTCGCCGATGAAACAGCAGGTATTGATGACGATCACGTCAGCTTCGTTTTCATCGTCCACGAAGGCATAGCCCTCTTTTCCGAGAAGGCCGAGCATTTTTTCCGTATCCACCAGGTTTTTGTCGCACCCCAGTGATATGAAAAGCAAATTCATTGGTTTTTCTCCTGATAATTTCGTTCTATGACAAAAAGAGAGGAAACAGAGCCCATGAGCCTTCATTTCCTCCCCTTTCCAGCCTTATTCGCTGACTTCGTTTTCCTCTTCGGCAGGCGCCTCGTCATTTGCAATCGTGACCTTCTGTTCGTAAAGCTCCTCCACTGCAACAGAAAGCGGCTTTTTTCCGGCAGCGCCGGCCACCATCGGCTCGTCGCCGTCGATGAGCTGTCTTGCCCGCTTTGCGGCGGCAATTACGATGGAATAACGGCTCTGAACCACCGGCTCTTCACCCGGCTCCACAGCGCTGTTTACTGCATCAATCAGATCAGAATAAGATGGACGTAACATATTTTAAACTCCTTTCAAAATCACCTGTTTTGGGCTATTCCCCCGGGCAGAGCTCCTTAAGCTCCGCCTTCATCCGCGCAATCAGCTCCCGGTTTCCGGAAACCCGCAGATGCTGCGACTGGATCAGGCCGTGAAGCGTTTCCACGCAGGCCTCCACCTCATCGTTTACAAGAATATAATCATAAGAATCCATTCCATCGGACTCTTCTTTTGCCCTCTTAAGCCGTTTTTCGATGACCTCCTTCGTCTCGGTTCCGCGGCCCGTGAGCCTGTTTTCCAGCTCTTTTGCCGTCGGCGGGACGATGAAAATCAGAAGGGCATCGGGGAATTTTTCCTTGATCTTTAAGGCGCCCTGGATTTCAATTTCCAGGATCACGTCTTTTCCCTCGGCCATTTTTTCTTCCACATACGCCCGCGGCGTCCCGTAATAGTGGTTCACATAGCGGGCATGCTCGATGAGCTCGTCATGTTCAATCATGGACAGGAAGGTTTCTTCCGATACAAAGAAATACTCCCTGCCGTTTTCCTCGCCCGGTCTCGGATCCCGCGTGGTCGCGGAAATGGAAAGGGCGTAATTGTCGTATTTTTCAAGCAGTGCCTTCATGACGGTTCCCTTGCCGGCGCCGGAAAACCCCGACACAACCGCCAGAACTCCCTGTTTTTTCATGGCTTTTCACTCCAGTTATTCGATATTTTGGATCTGCTCCCTGACCTTTTCGATCTCGGTTTTTAAAATGATCGCATGGTCAGAAATCTCCAGGTCGTTGGACTTGGAAAGGATCGTGTTGGACTCCCGGTTCATCTCCTGGGCGATGAAGTCTAACTTCCGCCCGACGCTCCCGCCGGCCAGAAGCTCTTTTTTCATGCCGGCGATATGGCTCTTTAACCGCACCGTTTCCTCGTCCACGCAGATTTTATCGGCAAAGATCGTCACCTCCGTGAGGATCCGGTTCTCATCGACGGACGCGCTCTGGAGCATCTCTTTTACCTTGTCCTCCAGCTTCTTCCTGTATTCGTCCAGGACTCCCGGCGAACGCGTCTCGATGAAGTCCACCATCTCGCTCATGTAATCCAGTTTTCCGAGAAGGTCGTTCTTTAAATTCTCACCTTCCCTGAGCCTCGTCTCCACGAAGCCCTCGGCCGCGCCGCGAAGGGCCTTTTCCAGGACGGCCCAGAGCTGTTCCTCGTCTTCCGGCACCTGTTCCATCGTAAGTACCTCGGGACACCGCGACAGCATGGACACCTTCACGTCGTTTTCAATCCCGAACTGCTCTGCCATCCGCTCGAAGCTTTCCATATACTCCGCAGCCAGGGCGCTGTTGTATTTCAGGCAGACCTTTTCTTCCGTATAATCTTCATAGGTGATGAATACGTCGACCTTCCCTCTCTGGATATAGTCTTTTAAAAGCGTCCGCATTGCCGCTTCAAAATAGTTGAATTTTTTCGGCATTTTGATTGCCAGATCCAGGTAACGGTGATTGACTGCCTTGATTTCGACGGAAATCCTGCACTCGTCCGTCACAATTTCATGGCGGCCAAAGCCGGTCATGCTCTTTATCATTCCTGTGCTGCCTCACTTTCACATAGATGGGTCTATTATACGTCAAATGGAAATTCTAGTCAACTGAAATGTCGAGCAGTTTCCGGCCAGGCTCCTGGCTGATTCGTGACAATTTACCGGCTCTGCGGGCATCGAAATTGTTTTCATCCATGATGCAAAGAAATAAACGGGGATCTCTCCCCGCTATTTTAATATCTGTTATATATCTCTCCGCGATTCCCGGCATCAATGACAAAAACGGTCAGAATACCGTGATCCACCATATAGATAATCCTGTAATTTCCGACGCGCAGGCGGAAAAGATCATCGTGCCCTTTTAGCTTTTTGATGTTTTCCCCATTGGGAAGCCGCTTAATTTCCTCCACAATTCTTTTTCGCTCATTCATCGGGAGTTTATCAATGAATTTTTTCGCTTTCTTTTTGATGATGATTCTGTACATCAATCTTCGAGCCCCCATTCTTTCAGGCAATCTTCCAGGGGGACTCCCTCTTTGTCTTCATCCGGTGCATTCTCGTAATTTTCAAGCATTCTTTGGCAGAACAGGTCGTCCGCTTCCTCATCCGCTGCCACGCCCTGCACGTATGCCAGCACATAACCCATTTTATAATCCGGAATATTGTCTAAAAGATGAATAATCATTTCTTTATTGCTCACTTTTCAACGCCTCCCTTTCTATATTTCCTCAATCGCTTTCTTAAATACTTATTCCCTGTTTTCTTCTGTGCTTCCGATCCTGGTATAGGATCACCTGCTTTCAAACTTAGTATAACATATCTTTTTTAACGGGTACATAGTGTATGTTATACAATATCATGGTGCGTGTTTGTGCACTTCACCGGCTGCCTAGCAGTTTCCGGCTGGAAACATCTGTGAGGAATGCCCCCAGGGGCGCGGTTAAGAGGATGGCCGCTACGGCCGCCGTCAGGACGATATTTCCGCAGGATAGCCCCATGGAAAGCGGCACGGAGCCGATGGCTGCCTGTACCGTGGCTTTCGGTGTGTAGGCAATCATGCAGAAAAGCCGCTCTTTTTTCGTAAGCCTTGTCCCTGCCAGGCTTAAAAATACGCCGGCCATCCGGAAAAGCAGGGCGCCGAAGATCGCAGCAACGACGGCAGGGCCGGCAGAAAGGGCATAAGGAAGGTCTGCGGCAGCACCCACCAGGACGAAAAGCAAAAGCTCGGCCGCCACCCAGAGCTTGGAGTATTTCAGGGAAAGCCGCTCAGCCACGGGCCGGCGGAATTTTTTTAAGGACGCTCCCATGGCCATGACGGCTAAAAGGCCGGAAAAGCCTATGATTCCATCCATGGCATCCTCCAATGTCACAAACAGGAACGAGACGCTTAAAAGGATCAGCACTTTCAGGCTGTCCCGCAGATGGACGGCTTTAAAAAACGCAGCGGCAGCCGCTCCGAAGGCCAGGCCGCAGACGGCGCCGGAGACAACGGACGTGGGGATTTTTAAAAGGTCTGCCGGAGAAAACGTCCCGCCAGTCAAAAGGCCTGTAAAGCAGGTGAACAGGACGATGACAAATACGTCATCCACGGATGCGCCTGCCATGATAAGCTGCGGGATCCCGTGCGCCGTCCCGCGCTTCTCTTCCATGAGCCGCAGCATCCTTGGCACGACGACGGCCGGAGAGACGGCTGCGATGACTGCGCCGAGGACGGCCGCCTCCAGAATGCTTATTCCAAGGAGCCCCGGCGCCAGAAGAAGCATCCCGGCAATCTCAAAGGACGCCGGAAGGAAACACATGAGGACGGCAGGGCGCCCAACTTTTTTAAGCTCCGAAAGATCCAGGTTCAGGCCGGCCCTCGTTAAAATAATGATGAGGGCAATCCGCCTTAAATCCGCGGAAATCATGAGGATTTCCGGGCTTAAAAGATTCAGGCCGTAAGGGCCTAAAAGCATCCCCGTAAGGAGCATGCCGAGCAGAGACGGCAGGCGCAGGCGGGCAAAAATCCCGCCGAAGATCATGCCGCATAAAAAAATCATGGAAAGACTGAAGAGCATAAAAATTTCTCCTTTCGTGCGGGGCCAGGATGCCGGACAGGGAAGATTTCCCATAAAAAAGGCTGACGGCCCCTGTGATTTGTCACAGAAGTCATCAGCCTGTCATGTCTATGATTCGGCGGTTCGGGCCGTTGGCCCCGGGAGAACTTCATTCCCGTCCATTATTCTATTAAAGGAAACCAGTCTTGTCAAGGTTTTTTACTCCTCTTCCGCCTTCACCTGCCGCACCACGTCCAGAATCGTGCCGTCGCGGCTTTCGATGATGCCTACGACACGGTCTTCAAATTCCACGTCGTCCGGCACGCCGGAGATGGCGTATGCCTTATCGCGCAGTTCCTCGATGGTGCAGAACGGCAGGTTTACGCCCTTCATGCACTCGATCAGATCCTGTCTTCTCGGGTTGATGGCGATGCCGTAGTCGGTGATGACAACATCCACCGTTTCGCCGGGCGTCGTCACCGTCGTGACGCTTGTGCGGATGGCCGGAATCCTGCCCTGAAGAAGCGGCGCGATAACGATGGTGCATTTTGCCCCGGCCGCCGTGTCGGGATGGCCGCCCTGGGCGCCGGTGATCATGCCGTCGGAGCCGACTACCACGTTGCAGTTAAAGTCCACATCTACCTCTAAAGATGCCAGGATCACGAAATCCAGCCGGTTCACATAGGCGCCCTTGTTCATGGGATTTGCGTATTCCGACGCGGAAATTTCCACATGGTTCGGGTTCTTTTTGATGGATTCGATGGCGCCTAAGTCAAAGTCCTGGGTATCGACAATTTTTCGGATCAGCCCCCGCTCTAAAAGCTCGCACATGGGCGTCGTGATGCCGCCAACGCCGAAGCCCATTTTGATGCCGCGCTCTTCCATGATTTTCCCGAGGGAAATCGTTGAAGCGATGGAGGCGCCGCCGACGCCGGTCTGGTAGGAAAAACCGTCCTTAAAGTACGGCGTGTGGATGACGAATTCCGTGCAGTAGTCGGCCATCAGAAGCTTTCTCACGTCCGTAGTCGGCTTAGCTGCGCCTGTGGCGATTTTCGCCGGGTTTCCGATTTCCTCCACCACGCAGACATAGTCCACGTCGGTCATGGAAATGCTGGCCGGCACGTTGGGGAACGGTACCAGACAGTCTGTCACGGCCACCACCTTGTCGGCATAGCGGGCGTCTGCCATGGCGTAGGAAAGGACGCCGCAGTCGCTTTTTCCACCGTTTGCCCGGCAGTTTCCGTACTCGTCGCAGGTGGGCGCGCCGATGAACGCGATGTCGATATGGACTTCGCCAGTTTCGATGGCCCGGACGCGGCCGCCGTGGGAGCGCATGATTGCAAGGTTTTTAAGCCGCCCGGCGGAGATGGCCTCGCCGATTTTCCCGCGGACGCCGGAGGACTGGATGCCTGTGATCGTGCCGTCCTCGATATATGGCACAATGGCGTCGTTGGCTTTTCCCAGGGAGCTGGCGCAGATGGTGATGTCCTTGATGCCCATGCGGTGCACCTCTTCCATCACCATGTTTACCACATAGTCGCCCTCACGGAAGTGATGGTGAAACGAAAGGGTCATGCCGTCTTTGATGCCGCATTTTTCCAGTGCCTCTTTTATGGAAGGCACCAGTTTTTCCCGCTTCGGATCCACAAGGGCGCGTACCTTCGGCGCCGCTTTTTTGTATTCATAGCCGTCCAGGGCATAGGCGCCCCGGAAGATGTCTTTTCCTGTCTCCCGCAGGATTTCCTCCGGGATTTCTCTTCCGACTGCATTCTTCATGTAAAAGCCCTCCTTATGCCCTGTTGAAATAGACGCCGGCCGCCTCTGCCATGGCGAGCGTCCGTTTTGCACCGTCGTAAAAGGCAATGTCGATCATCTTCCCGTCCACGGTGAAAACGCCGATGCCTTTCGCCTTCTTTTCGTCGATCTCCCGCACGACTTTTTCTGCGAAAATCACTTCTTTTTCCGTCGGGGTAAAGATTTTATGGACAATGGCGATCTGCCTCGGGTTAATTAAGGATTTTCCGTCAAAGCCCATGAGTTTAATCATCTCGGTCTCCCGCTCAAAGCCCTCCATGTCGTCGAGATTCGTAAATACCGTGTCCCAGCACTGGACGCCGGCCGCTCTGGCTGCCATTATCATGTGCTGTCTGGCGCCCTGAAGCTCGACGCCCGTCCCGGTGATGTGGGTCTGGAGGTCTTTCGTGTAGTCGCCGCCGGATAAGGCGATGCCGATCAGCCGCTCCGACGACTCGGAAACCTCCAGAGCATTTAAAACGCCGCGGCAGGACTCCAGCGCCGCCATTAAAAGCGTGCTGCCCTCCGGCCTGCCAAATTCTCTTTCTGCCGCCAGGACATGTTCCTCCACCAGATGCACATCCTTTGCCGTTTCAGTTTTGGCGATGCGGATTACGTCGGCGCCGCCGGCCACGCAGACGCGGATGTCTTCTTTCCAGTGGGGCGTGTCGAGGCCGTTGATGCGGACGACACGCTCTACGCCGCGGTAGTCGATCTCTTTTAATGCATGATAGAGGGAGAACCTGGCCGCGTCCTTCTGGTTTTCGGCCACAGCGTCCTCTAAATCCAGCATGATGGAATCCGGCTTATAGATATAGGGATCCTTGATGAGCGCCGGTTTCTGGCAGTTTAAAAACATCATGGAACGTCTCAGTCTTTTTTTGTTCGGATGGCTCATCGGATGGCACCTCCCCACGGGTAATTTTCGGTCTTTTCGCAGGCGCGGAACACGGCACACTCCACGCGGGCTTTTATGGTGCAGTCCAGGGCGCCTTTATCCACCAGCGCCACCCTCGCATTTGTTACCTCCAGCCGCTCTAACGTCTCTTTTACGACTGCCCGGATCTGTCTTCCGAACTGTCTCATGACGCTGCTTTCCAGGAGAATTTCGATGCCGTTCTCCGACGGTTCAATGGTGACCTGGACGTCGCTGGATTCCAGCGTCCCGGCCATGGCTGTCTTTTTGATCTCCATGCTGTTCCTCCTTTTTATTCCGTACATTTTCTTTATCTTTACTATATCACGGATTGTTTTTTGTCTCCAATACTTATCCGTTTATGGGATCCATAGGAAGTTTCTTATGGTGTGAAAACAGTTGTTGGATGGTTCGGCCTGTGGTATGCTGGGTAAAGAAAGGATACGGGAGGAAAACGAAATGGAAATTGTAAAACTGAGGGATCAGGAACACATGGCAGGCGAGGCCGCGGCGTGGTTTCATTCCAAATGGGGGATCCCAAAAGAGGCGTATGAGGAAAGCATGGCGGAATGCCTGTTAAATAAGGGAGCTGTTCCCCAGTGGTATCTTGTGATGGAGAACGGTGCGATCATCGGCGGCGCCGGAATTATTGAGAATGATTTTCATGACCGGAAGGATCTGTCGCCCAACCTCTGCGCGCTGTATGTGGAGGAAGAGTTCCGCGGACATGGCATCGCAGGCTCGCTTCTCTCTTTTATCTGCGCGGACATGAAGGCGCTCGGAATCCCGACGCTTTATCTGATTACCGGCCATACCTCGTTTTATGAGCGGTACGGCTGGGAGTTTCTCTGCATGGTGCAGGGCGACGGGGACGAGGAGATGTCGCGGATGTATGTGCATGAAGAATGAGGCAGTACAGAAACGACGCCAACTATTTATGATCTGACGATAACAGGGAAAACAGCTATAAAAGATAGCCTATATAATGGTTATCCTTTATAGCTGTTTTAGATTTACTACTTTACTATCTTAATATGTATCAAAACCTGCTTTCAATAGCAAATAACATCTGATTCTATCTCTTTAATAATATCCTCAGACACATTTTCTATCCTTAGTATGTGTATTGTATTTAATCTCGGATTAAAAATTCCCATTTTAGTAATTTTCTTATATTCTGGTTTGCCAGAATGTTGACCCATGATCCAATACATTAACAGTTGTAAAGTATGTTTGTTTGTGGGTTTTGATTTTGAAACTTTAAAATCCCATAATGTATCTTCTGTTAAAAAATCCCCATCACCTGAATCTACTGTCTTTGTATATCCAGTCGGTTCAAAAGTAAACCCATCTTTAATTATCGGTCCATATTCATTCCAAAATGCTACACTCCGCTCAACCATGATACGAATATTCTTAATCGAATTTAAGTCTGGATTAGTTTCAGAAGCGGTTTTAGCCAATAAAGCTTCCTTTGGATTTCTGAACCAAACATCAAAAGTAACCATTTTGCATGCATTTACAATAGACTTATCATCCAGCCCTTTTATTTGATTAAGATATTTTTGTGCTTCTTTAAGTGCGCCTTTACATCCTAATTTGCTTGCCCTTTCTGCACCATAACACGATATAGCAAAGGCATCTTCAAGATTAACTCCCATTTCATAACGGGTTAAGTAGTCTACTGCCATACCAATGACAGAAGCATGAATGTTTTCGTCCTCACTTAAAATTTTTTCATCACTTATTTGGATAAAATCAAAATGTGAGGGTTTGATATATCCGCCACGAGGTTGCTTGATTTCTTTTATTCTTGCAGTTACTGAACTCATAACATAACCTCCTTTTTTGCATTTTATCATTCATCGAGCGATAAGTCTATTCTTTTTTCATAACCATATTTTGTTCAATCTTCATACATATATCTTCCACAGCAAGAATAATTTTTTAAAAACAGCCTATTTTCATGTAAATTCATTTTAAATATTCAAATAAAATCAAAATTTTCTCTCTTCTACCGCAGTGCATCCTTCATGGACTTCACATAAGCGCCGATGTGAGACGGCGCCTCTTTCCCGTATTGTTCCAAAATCTTTATGATGGCCGAGCCGACGATGGCGCCGTCGGAGATGTCTGCCATCTTTTTTGCCTGCTCGGGCGTGGAAATCCCGAAGCCGATGGCACAGGGAATGTCGGTGTTTTCACGGACAACTTTTATGATGGATTCCAGGTCGGTTTTAATTTCGCTTCTCGTCCCCGTCACGCCAAGGCTGGAAACGATGTATAAAAAGCCCTCGGCCTCCTTTGCGATCATGGCGATGCGGTTTTCCGACGTGGGGGCGATTAAGGATATGAGGTCAACCCCGTACTCCCGGCAGACCGGAAGGAATTCATCCTTTTCCTCAAAGGGCAGATCCGGCAGGATGAGCCCGTCGATTCCGATTTCCTGACAGGCAGAAAGGAAGCGGCCGGCACCGTAGGAAAAAATCACGTTGGCGTAGGTCATGAACACCATGGGCACGGTCACGTCTTTCCGCAGTTCTTTTACAAAGGCAAAAATCTTATCGGTGGTGACACCGCCCGTCAGCGCCCGCAGGTTCGCCCCCTGGATCACAGGCCCCTCGGCGGTGGGGTCGGAAAAGGGAATTCCAAGCTCGATGAGGTCGGCGCCGTTTGTGACGGCGGCGCGGACGGCCGCTGCGGTGGTCTCAAGATCCGGGTCGCCGCAGGTGATGAAGGCGATGAATGCCTTTCCGTTTTCAAATGCGTTCTTTATCTTACTCATGGATATCCTCCCCTCTGTAACGGGCAATGGCGGCGCAGTCCTTGTCTCCCCTGCCGGAAATGGTGATGACGAGAATCTGGTCTTTCCCCATGGCCGGCGCCAGCTTCATGGCATGGGCCACGGCGTGAGCCGATTCGATGGCCGGGATAATCCCTTCCGTCCGCGCCAGATATTCAAAGGCGCACACGGCTTCCTCGTCCGTGACCGGCACGTATTCGGCCCGTCCGATGTCATGAAGATAGGCGTGCTCCGGGCCGACGCCGGGATAGTCAAGGCCGGCCGAAATGGAATAGACAGGGGCGATCTGGCCGTACTCATCCTGGCAGAAATAGGATTTCATGCCATGGAAAATACCGAGCCGGCCGGTGGCAATGGTGGCCGCCGTCTCGAAGGTGTCGATGCCTCTTCCCGCCGCCTCGCAGCCGATCAGGCGGACGTCTTTGTCCTCAATAAAATGATAAAAGCTTCCGATGGCGTTGGAGCCGCCGCCCACGCAGGCGATGACGGCATCCGGGAGCCGCCCTTCCTTTTCTAAAATCTGTTCCTTTATCTCCTTTGAAATCACCGACTGGAAGTCCCGGACAATGGTCGGGAACGGGTGGGGGCCCATGACGGAGCCGAGACAGTAATGGGTGTCGGAAATCCTCGATGTCCACTCTCTCATGGCCTCGGAAACGGCGTCCTTTAAGGTGGCCGTGCCGGTCTTCACAGGCACCACTGCGGCACCTAAAAGCCGCATGCGGTACACGTTTAAGGCCTGCCGGATCGTGTCCTCCTCGCCCATAAAAACGACGCATTCCATGCCCATGAGGGCCGCGGCCGTGGCCGATGCGACACCGTGCTGGCCGGCTCCCGTCTCGGCAATCAGGCGGGTTTTCCCCATTTTCTTTGCAAGCAGCGCCTGGCCTAAGACGTTGTTGATTTTGTGGGCGCCGGTGTGGTTTAAGTCCTCGCGCTTTAAATAGATCTTCGCGCCGCCAAGATCCTTTGTCATCTTTTCCGCATAGTAGAGCCTGGACGGCCTGCCTGCGTATTCGTTGAATAAGTTGGAAAGCTCCCGGTTGAATTCGGGATCGTTTTTATATCGGTTATAGGCCTCCTCCAGCTCAATGACCGCGTTCATCAGCGTTTCCGGGATGTACTGGCCGCCGTGGATGCCGAAACGTCCGTTTGGATTTGTCATACTCTCTCTTCCTTTCTGACGGCGGCAGAAAACTCCGCCATCTTTCGTAAATCTTTCACTCCGTCTGTCTCAATGCCGGAGCTCACGTCGACGGCAAAGGGCGAAAGCCGCCTGATGGCCTGCCCCACGTTTCCAGGTTCCAGCCCTCCGGCAAGGAAATACGGCCTTTCCATGCCCTTTATCATTTCCCAGTCAAAGACGGTGCCCGTCCCCATGCCGGAGTCCAACAGCACATAGTCGGCAGGGCTTTGCATGGCTTTTCGGACATCCTCCGCGGTTTTTATGAGAAAGGCCTTTATGACCGGCTTTCCAGAGATTTCTTTGAGGCGTCTGATGTCCTCCGGGCTCTCTGTCCCATGGAGCTGTGCCATGTCGATGACGCCGTATGTTAAAAGTTCAGCTATTACTTCCGGCCGTTCGTCCACGAATACGCCGACAGCCTGGATTTTCGGGCTTAAGAGACGTTTCAGCTCACAGGCCTCCTCCGGCGTCACAAAGCGCCTGCTTTTCGGCGCAAAGACAAAGCCCACGTACTCCGGCTCTAAGGAGTTTGCGGCCTCAATGTCACTTGGATTTTTCAGCCCGCAGAATTTGATTCCTGTCATTGTTCACCTCTTAAGGCGGAAAGCGCCTTTTTCTTATCCGGTGCACGCATGAGCGCCTCGCCGATTAACACGGCGTCGGCTCCGATTTCCTTAAGCTTTCTCACGTCTTCGGCATCCCGCACGCCGCTTTCGGAAACAAACAGCACGTTCTGCGGGATCATGTCCCGGAGTCTCCGGCTGTTTTCCGTGTCCGCCGTAAAATCCTTTAAATTCCGGTTGTTGACGCCGATGATCCTGGCCCCGGCCCTTACGGCCATGGCGGCTTCCTTTTCATCGTGGGCTTCCGTAAGCGCCGAAAGCCCCAGTTCTTCGCAGACGGCCAGATATTCCTCAAGCTGTCCCTCTTCCAGCAGAGAGCAGATCAGGAGCACGGCCCCGGCTCCCAGAACCTTCGCCTCATAAATCATGTATTCGTCCACGGTAAAGTCCTTCCGCAGGCATGGAATGGAGACGGCGGCAGCAATCTCTTTTAGATACTGGTCGGCTCCCAGGAACCATTTCGGCTCCGTCAAAACAGAAATGCAGTCGGCGCCTGCCGCTTCGTATTTCTTTGCGATCTCCAGATAGGGAAAGACCGGGGCGATAAGCCCTTTGGACGGCGACGCCTTTTTGCACTCACAGATAAAGGAGAGCCCTGGCTTTTTCAGGGCTTCCTCAAAGGAAAAGCCGCCTTTTTTCATGGCTTCGGCCTGCCTCTTTAGCTCGCTCTCCGGCAGACGTTTTTTTGCTTCGCTGACGCGCTCTTTCGCATGTTCCGCAAGCTGATTCAGGATTGTCATTCCTCCACCTCCGGCCGGCTGCTGATTTCTTTCAGCTTATGAAGCGTTTCGAGGGCCTTTCCGGAGTCCAAAAGCTCTGCGGCCAGGGCGATGCCGTCTTTCATGGTCCCGGCCTTTCCGCCGATATAAAGTGACGCCCCTGCGTTCATCAAAACGGCATCCCTCTTCGGCCCTCTCCCTCCGTTTAAAATATCCAGCGTAATCTTCGCATTTTCCTCCGGCGTACCGCCTTTCAGTTCTTCTTTTGCACAGCGTTTAAAGCCAAAGTCCTCCGGCGCGATGACCGAGGTTTTAAACCAGCCGTCCTTGATTTCGCAGATGGACGTGGGCGCGCTCATGGAGATTTCATCCAGCTTATCCTGGCCGTAGACAACCATGCCGCGGCGGACGCCGAGGTTTATGAGTACCTGGGCAAGCGGCTCCACGAGATAATCGTCATACACGCCGAGAAGCTGCATGGAGGGCGTTCCGGGGTTCGTGAGCGGGCCTAAAATATTGAACACGGTGCGGAATCCCAGTTCCTTTCGGATTGCGCCGACATATTTCATGGAAGTATGGTATTTCTGGGCGAAAAAGAAGCAGATTCCGGCTTCATTTAAAAGCTCCAGACACCGCTTCGGGCTCTGGTAGATGTTTACGCCGAGGGCCTCTAAGCAGTCTGCCGTCCCGCACTGGGAGGAAGCGGCGCGATTTCCATGCTTTGCCACCTTCATGCCGCCGGACGCCGCCACAAGGGCGGAAGTCGTGGAAATGTTGAAGCTGTGGGCGTTGTCGCCGCCGGTGCCGACAATCTCAAAAAGCTCCATGCCAGTCTCCACCTTTGTGGCGTGCGCCCTCATGGCCGCCGCACAGCCGGCAATTTCGTCGGTGGTCTCCGCTCTGGCGCTTTTCGTCGACAGGGCCGCAAGGAAGGCGGCGTTCTGGGTGGGCGACGTCTGGCCGCTCATGATTTCATTCATGACCGTATAGGCCTCATCGTAGGTCAGGTCTTCTTTGTTTACGATTTTCACGATGGCTTCTTTTATCATGGCTTATATCTCCTTCAGAAAATTATATAGCATGGTCTTTCCGTCCGGTGTCATAATGGATTCGGGATGGAACTGTACGCCGAAAATGGGAAATTCCCTGTGCTGTACGGCCATCACCTCTCCGTCCTTTGTGACCGCGGTGATTTTCAGGCATTCCGGCAGCGTGGCGGCGTCGGCCGCAAGGGAATGGTAGCGGGCCGCTAAGGCTTTTGGCGGACAATTTTTAAATAACGGGCAGTCCGTATCGAAGGTCACTTCCGACTGTTTCCCGTGCATCAGCTTTTTCGCGTATGAGACCGTGGCTCCGAAGGCCGCGCAGATGGCCTGATGACCCAGGCAGACGCCGAGCATAGGAATTTCTTTCCCGAGTGTGCGGATGGCCTCAATGAGAATTCCGGCGTCCTCCGGCCGTCCTGGCCCCGGCGACAGGATGATGCGGCCAGGATTTAGGTTTCGAATCTCTTCCACGGTCATCTCATCGTTTCTTATGACCCGGATCTCTTCGTCAAGCTCTCCGATGAGCTGGTAGAGGTTATAGGAAAAGCTGTCGTAATTATCAATGAGAAGAATCATAATTCCGCCTCCTGTGCAAGCTCCAGGGCCCGGAGTGAGGATTTTGCCTTGTTTAAGCACTCTTCATATTCTTTTTCCGGAACCGAATCCGCCACGATCCCGGCCCCGCTTCTCACGAACACCCGGCCGTTTTTCTTATATGCAAGGCGGATGGCGATGCAGGTATCCATGTTCCCGGCAAAGTCAATGTAGCCGACGGCGCCGCCGTAGATGCCCCGCTTATTGTTTTCCAGCTCGCCGATGAGCTGACAGGCCCGGATTTTCGGAGCACCGGACAAGGTTCCGGCCGGAAGCACGGCTTCGATGGCGTCTAAGGCGTCAAAGTCCTCCCGGATTTCTCCCCGCACCGTGGAACCAATATGCATGACATGGGAAAACCGCTCTATGGAATGGAGCTTTTCGACCTTCACGGTGCCGAACCGGCTGATTTTGCCAAGGTCGTTCCGGCCTAAATCCACCAGCATGTTGTGCTCGGCAAGCTCCTTTTCATCGGTTAAAAGCTCTTCCTCCAGCCGTCTGTCCTCTTCTTCGGTTTTCCCCCTCGGCCTGGTGCCCGCAAGCGGAAAGGTGTGCAGAACGCCGTTTTCCAGCTTCACCAGGGTTTCCGGCGAGGCCCCCGCCGCCTCCACATCGGTGCCGGAAAAATAGAACATGTACGGAGACGGGTTAATCGTCCGAAGCACCCGGTAGGTGTTGAATAAGCTGCCTTCAAAGGGGGCGGACAGGCGGTTGGAAAGCACGATCTGGAAAATATCGCCCTCATGGATATAGTGCTTTGCCTTTTTTACCATGCCGCAGAATTCTTCTTTTTCAAAGAGCGGCGTGACTTCCCCGATGAGCGTTCCGGCCGGCTCTTTCTTCTTTTCTCCGCTGTGGAGAAGGTCGGAAAGCTGTCTTAACTCCAGGATGGCCTTGTTGTATCCGGTTTCCGGCTCTTTTAAGGACATGTTGACAATCAGGATAATTTTCTGGCAGAGGTGGTCGAAGGCGATCACCTTGTCAAACAGCATCAGGTCGACGTCCTTAAAGGCCTCGGTGTCCTTTGTCTCACAGCGGACGGCCGGCTCACCGTATCCCAGATAGTCATAGGAAAAGTAGCCCACAAGTCCGCCGGTAAACGGCGGAAGGAAATCAAACCGCGGACTTTTGTACTCGGAAAGGATCTGGCGGATCTGGCCGGAGGGATCGTCCGTATGGAAGGTGAGGCTTCCGGCCTTCATCTCCCCGTTCATGCAGGTGATCTCCAGTTTCGGATCGAAGCCCAGAAAGGTGTAGCGGCCCCATCTGTCGTTCGCCATGGCCGATTCCAGCATATAACAGTGGGTTGACACGTTTTTCAGTATTTTCATTGCCTCGATAGGCGTGGTAAAGTCGGACAGGATCTCCAAGCTTACCGGCGCCACCTGGTACCGGCCGCCTGCCGCAAGCTCCATGACTTCTTCGAGAGTCGGTGAAATTTTCATAGTCTCTGCCTCCTGAAAAAGAAAAACTCCTCTGGCGCTTTCTGCCAAAGGAGCTTTCGGGGGACGTTTCGGCCGCCCGCCTGTTTTCGTTTTTCCGGAAACAAAAACGCCCTTGACAGAAAAATAGTCGGTTTCTGTCAAGGACGAATCACGTACTGATAGAAGTACGGCACGATCCGCGGTGCCACCTTGATTTCACGGAATGACCCGTGCGCTCGGCGGGATACCTTCATATCCCCGGCAACTGACGTATGCCAGCACGTTGCAGAATACTCTGGGATTTCTCCCATTTGACTGCACCCTCAGCGGCCCATTTGACAACTTGTTTCTCACCTGACTCTCAGCATCACAGGCTCTCTGTAAAGGCATCATTGCCGTTATCCCCGCTTCAACGGTTTAGTTTTATAAAATTGATTTGGATTATAGCATACTGGGGCGGCGGAGTCAATGATTTTTTGCGGGCATTGGCACATCTTACTGACCGCGGATTTCAAGTTGCCGCCAAACAGCGGGCATGGTATAATAGCCGCAGAGCGGTTATTATACCTGCGCATTCTGGTTTCTGCGTTTACCGCAGAAAGCCAGGCGCTAAAATCCGCCGGAGGCCCGTGGCCGCGCAGCGGACATTATACCTGCGCATACCGGTTTCCGCGTTCACCGCGGAAAGCCGGGCGCTAAATTCCGCCGGAGGCCCGTGGCCGCGCAGCGGACATGGTATAATAACTGTAAAGCGGCCCGTCCTATGCCGGGCAGAGAAAGGACGAAACGGCATGCGGAGTGAAAAAGAAATGTTTGATCTGATCCTGAATACCGCAAAGGAGGATGACAGGATCCGCGGCGTCTATATGAACGGTTCCAGGACGAATCCCCATGTAAAAAAGGATATTTTCCAGGACTACGACATCGTTTATGCGGTGCGGGAAAACCGGCCTTTTTACGAGGACAGACACTGGATCGACCGGTTCGGGAAGCGGCTCTATATGCAGTGCCCTGACGAGGTGGACAAGTGGAACGGCTGTGACGTGGATTTTGATAAATGCTACGGCTGGCTCATCCAGTTTGCGGACGGGAACCGGCTGGATCTTCATGTGGTGCCGGTAAGGGAAGCCGATGTCCTGAGCGATAAGCTCTGTGTGATCCTGCTCGATAAAGACGGTATTTTTCCGGACATTCCTGCTCCGTCCGACGAAGATTATCGGATCAGGCGGCCGTCCCAGGGGGAATTTCTCGCCTGCTGCAACGAATTCTGGTGGTGCTTAAACAACATCACAAAGGGGCTTTGGCGGGAGGAAATCCCTTACGTCCAGGAAATGTACCATTCCGCAAGCCATCCGCAGCTTGTGCGGCTCTTAAACTGGAAAATCGGATATGAGACGGATTTCCGTATTTCGATGGGAAAGGCATCCAAATATATGAAAGACTATCTCCCGGAGAAAACATGGAACCGCTTTTTGAAAACCTATATAAGCGGCGATATCGGGGAAGTCTGGGATTCCGTGTCTGCCGCCTGTGCCCTGTTTGACGAGACGGCCCTGGAGCTTGAAGCCCGGTGGGGACATGTCTATAACCGGGATGAGGCCTCAGCCTCTTTTGGCTTTTTCAAACATGTCCGGACGCTTCCGAAGGATGCCAAAGCCGTCTTTTAACCAGACCCCGGAGGGGATTTTATGAATGAGAAACACATGCAGTATATTCTGGCGGTTTTGCGGGAAGGCAGCGTCACCGCAGCCGCCAAAAAACTATATATCTCCCAGCCGTCCTTAAGCCAGGCCATAAAGGCTGCCGAGGCCAGCCTCGGCGCCCCTATTTTTGACCGCACCACGGAACCCATGACCTTGACACCGGCGGGACAGCTTTACGTGGAAGCCGCCAGGCAGATTTCTGCCATAAACCGGAACCTGTCCGGCCAAATCGAGGAGTTAAAGCATGAGGACTTCGGCACGCTTCGCTTCGGCATTCCGGTACAGCGTTCCATGGAGCTTCTGCCGCTTCTGTATTCCCGTTTTTCGGAACAGTTCCCCCATGTGACCCTGGAGCTTTCCGAGCAGGGCTCTGCCGACCTGGAACAGAGCGTCTTAGAAGGCCGTGTGGACATTGCCTGTATGACGACATCGCCGAAGCATGAGGAGCTTTATTATGAGCTTTTAAAGGAGGAACACCTGGTGCTTCTCGCCAACCGCCGCTGTGCCATCGCCGGGCGGATCCCCTCCGGGACGCCCATCGACATTCTGGAAGCCAGGGATGAGACCTTCATTTGCAGCCGTCCCGGCCATTCCGTCCGGGCGCTCCAGGACTCTCTCTTTATTTCCAGGGAAATCAAGCCGAAAATCGGCCTGGAAACCGTCAGCATCGAGGTTGGGAAGCGGGTGGCCGCGACGGCAGAGGCCGTCATGATCTGCCCTGACTCCTATGTCGATGCAGGCGATTCCGCTCCATGGGCCGTCTATCCGATTCTCGGCGTGGAGCTTCCGAGACATTTTTATGCCTGCCGGCGCAGGGATCTTTATCTTACCAGGTACCGGAAAGCGTTTCTTTCCCTGCTCCATGAGGCCGCCGGACGGCCTGACCATATCCATGCATCAGAAAGGACTTCACAACATGGCATTTGATGGAATTGTTATTGCAAATCTTGTACACGAATTAAAGGGCGCCGTCCTCTCCGGCCGGATTTCCAAAATCGCACAGCCGGAACGAGACGAGCTCCTTCTTACCATAAAAGGGAACTCCGGCAATGTGCGGCTTTTGATTTCCGCCAACGCGAGCCTGCCGCTCCTTTATTTTACGGAAAACAACAAGCCGAGCCCCATGACGGCGCCGAATTTCTGCATGCTGCTGAGAAAGCACATCGCCAACGGGCGCATCGTCTCGGTTTCGCAGCCGGGACTTGAGCGGATCATCCGCATCGAGGTGGAACATCTCGACGAGCTCGGGGATCTCAGACGGAAATCCCTGATCGTGGAGCTGATGGGAAAACACAGCAACATCATCTTCTGCGACGAAAACGACATGATCCTAGACAGCATCAAGCATATTTCCGCCCAGGTCAGCTCCGTCCGCGAGGTTCTTCCCGGCCGGACTTACTTCATCCCCCACACCCAGGAGAAGAAAAATCCCCTGGAAATCTCCGAGGAAGAATTTAAGGCCGTCATCGGTGCAGCGCCCCAGCCGCTTTCCAAGGCTATTTATATGAACTTAACCGGCATAAGCCCTGTCGTTTCTGCGGAAATCTGCCATCTGGCCTCCTTAGACGGCGACATCTCCGCAAGGGAGTTTTCCGATGCGGCGCTCACCCATCTCTTCCATGCCTTCGGCTGGATCATGGACGATGTGAAAAGCGGGAATTTCCGGCCGTCCATCATCTACCGCGGAGATGTGCCCGTGGAGTTTTCTTCGGTGCCTTTAACGATGATGGAGGGCGGCGATTATCGCGCTGAGGAATTTTCATCCATCAGCCGCCTTTTGGAGACCTATTACGCGGAAAAGAATGCCGTTTCCAGAATCCATCAGAAATCCACGGATCTCCGCCGGATCGTCTCCACGGCCCTGGAGCGGAATTACAAGAAGCTGGATCTCCAGAGAAAGCAGTTAAAGGATACGGAAAAGCGGGAAAAATACAGGATTTACGGCGAGCTTTTAAACACGTATGGCTACGGCCTTTCCGGAGGGGAAAAAACGCTTGCCTGCCTCAATTATTACGACAATACCGAGGTCAAAATCCCCCTCGATGAGACGCTTTCAGCCCAGGAGAATGCAAAGAAATATTTTGACCGTTATAACAAACAGAAGCGCACCTTCGAGGCCGTCTCCGAACAGCTTACGCAGACGGAAGCGGAAATCGCCCACTTAGAGTCCATCAGCTCTGCCCTCGACATTGCCCTCGCCGAGGACGACCTGGTGGAAATCCGCGAGGAACTCATGGAGTACGGCTATATCAAGAAGCGCCATGCCGGCGGCAAAAAGCCGAAAATCACCAGCCGTCCCTTCCATTATCTCTCTTCGGACGGCTTCCACATCTATGTGGGAAAGAACAATTACCAGAACGAGGAACTGACCTTCAAGACGGCAAACGGCGGCGACTGGTGGTTCCATGCAAAGGGCATGCCCGGCTCCCATGTGATCGTGAAAACCGAGGGAAAGGAGCTTCCTGACCGCACCTTTGAGGAGGCCGGCGAGTTGGCGGCCTACTATTCCAAAGGCCGTGAGAATGATAAGGTGGAGATCGACTATATCCAGCGGAAATTCTTAAAAAAAGTGCCGGGAGCGGCTCCCGGCTTTGTGATCTATCATTCCAACTATTCACTTGTCGCGTCGCCGCGGCTTGCGCTGAAAGAGGTGAAATAGGGGGGCGGACGGCGGGATTTTTTCCCGCCGTTTGAACCGCACTGCGGCGGAGAATCCCGCCTGAGGGATTCTCTCTTAAAACAGATTGTTTAGTGAGCCGCAGGCGGCCGCGTTTTCCATCCGGCTTAAAATGTCTTCGGCTGCCCCGCAGAGATACGATAAAACACTGCTCTCTGCTCTGCACCTGAAAACCATGCCGCCCACCGCCTCTGTCACCTGCCTTTTTATCTCCTGCCTGCCCTGTTTTCCAAATTTCTTTTGAATCCTGTCATAATCTGTCTCGCAAAACTTCTGTTCGGAGAACGGTTTTCCTGCGAGAACATGTCCGAAAAAAGCCGTCAGGACAATTTCGCAGAGATTGTCTGCCGATTCCCGGAAACCGGCATCATAGTGTTCCAGCATTTCGATGACGGCCGGCCGCGGGAATGCTTTTAAAAAGGCTTGTTCTGCCTCCATGCACTCTAAAAAAACGGAAATTCTCACAATTCCGGAATACTGCGTCAGATCCTGAAGCACCGGGTAATCCAGGGTGATGATGTCCGCCTGCGGGTAAAAACGCGCATCGTAGCGGGAGAAAAACGCAGGCAGCCCTTTTAAAAACGTATCCTCCAGGCACCGGCTCCCATAGGCGTCAAACTCCGGCAAAAGCGCATGGTATGCTGCAAGGGCTTCTTTCGCTTTTTCAAAGACCGCCTGTCTTCCGGCTTCGTAAAGCTCCTTTTCTGCGCCGATTCCTGATGCAGGCATGTCCGGCCGCAATTTCTCGGCCTCGCGGATGCAGTAAAGCACGGCTCCCATGAGCTGCTCTGCCTTTTCATACGTCAGGGAACTGGTTTCCCTTAGAGAATAGGCGTCTGCCAGCCTGTAAAAAATCTCCATCCATGCGTCCATTTTCCCTTCCATCTCATCACCTCCACAAAAGTTCCCGCAGCGTTTCCAGATAGAGCTCATAATCCCATCTGGCCGTATCGTCGAACCTGCCGGCCTCCCGGCGCCCGTCTGTCCCGCGGAACCCACGGTATCCGGCCCGGACTGCCTCTGCGAATTTTTCCAGGCATGTCCCCTCCAGATAATCCAGATCCCCGAAGCAGAGTTCATCAAACTGTTCCCGCATCAGGTGCAGAAGTTCGTCGTCTGTCAGTTCGTCCTGCATCTCGTTTTTGTACAGGTAAAAGATTTCTTCCAGACGGATCACGGTTTCCGCATAATTTTCCTGGTTGATGAAATCAGAATCGCAGAATTCCAGGATGATTTTTTCAGCGGCGCCGCCATTAAGGTCAATCCGTCTCTGTTCCTTTAGAATGCGCTCCTGCTCCTTTAGAATGATTCCGGCCTCCTCTCTGGTGAGCGAAAGGCCGTATTTTTCTGTCGTTTTGTTTGTTTCCAGGACGCGATCCGGCATGGCATTTTGTATCCATAAAAGCCAGTCCTTTTCCATGGCATATCCCCCTCTCCGTTTTTGTGGAAGAATAGGATAACACCATAGGCGGCCGGATACCAGTCTTGTTTTTTGGTTGATTTTGTGGTATTATAAAGACAGAAAGAGAGGGAAAATCCTCTCTTTTTTTCGTAATCAAAGAACTGTTTCCTTTACAGGCCTGCCGTTTTTCCTCTCCCCCATCCCCCTTCAAGCTCCAAAAGCCACCTCTTCCTCTCCACCCCGCCGGCATACCCGGTCAGGCTTCCGCCGGCTCCCACGACGCGGTGGCAGGGGATTATAATGGAAATCGGGTTATGCCCCACCGCGCCGCCGACGGCCTGCGCCGACATGGACGGGCGGTTTCTCTTTTCTGCAATTTTTCCTGCAATAGCTCCGTAGGTCGTCACGGTTCCATACGGGATCTCCAAAAGAATTTTCCAAACCTCCTGATAAAACGGACTCCCGGAAGGCGCAAGGGGAAGCTCTGATGCCGCAGGTCGCTTTCCGGCAAAATACCGATCCAGCCAGTCTTTGGCCGCGTCAAACACTGGCAGAGAGTCCTGCTTTTCCATCAGCTCCTTTCCCGTCCCGCCAAAATACTTCTGGCCTTCCATCCAAAGTCCCGTAAGCGCCGTTCCGTCTGAACCCAGCAGAAGCCGTCCCACCGGCGAATCATATTCTGTCACATACATTCTGTTTTCTCCTCTCCGTAAAGGGAATTCCAAAGGCACATGTTGGCGTAGCTCCGCCACGGCCGCCACGGCTCCGCCAGTTTAAGAAGCTCTTTGGGACTAAGTCCCGGAAGCGCCTTTTTGATTCCGGCATCTGTTTCCAGGAATGCGTCTGTCCAGGCCATCGTACGCATGGCAATGTACTGGGCCGTCCAGTTCCCGATTCCTCGAATTTTTAACAGCTTCTTCATTTCCGCCTCCGGGTCGGCGCAGAACCCAAAGCGGATACTCCCGTCTGTGAACACCTCCGCCAGGCTTTTGATGGCGGCTGACCGCGAAGAAAGGATTCCAAGAGGGCCAAGGCGGCTCTCAAGAGGCTCCCCGGAAGAAAGAAACTCCTCCGGCTCCGGGAACAGGAGCGAAAGTCCCTCGATTCCCGTAAAAACAGGCGTTCCCAAGGCCTCTGCCAGCCGCCCTGCCAACGTACAGGCCGCCCGCACTGTGATCTGCTGGCCTAAAACGGCCCGCACGGAAAGCTCAAAGGCATCAAAGCTTCCCGGAACGCGCGTCCCCGGCTTAAAAAGCCCCGGCCGTACCGCCTCCATGCCGGAAAGGGCGCAGGCGACCGTCTCGGGATCACAAGATAAATCAAACATCCTCCGCACCCTTCCAAGGATCTGGGATAAAACCGGAAGCAGCGTCTCTCCGACCGTCACCGAAAGGGCGTTCTTTTCCGGCTCATGGCCAACGGAAAACCAGCCGTTATGGCGCCTGCCTTCCGCATCCTTCACCCGCGCCGTCCTGTAATAGCGCCCGTCTTTTACTATCTCCACACCGGGGATGGCCCTCTCTGCGAAAAACCGCAGCAGCTCTTCATAGCGGTACGGCGGCCGGTAGGAAAGGCAGACCGTGATGCTTCCGTCTTTCTTCTCCTTTTTCTTTTCCGACACCTGCTTTCTGAGGTCTGTCGGCGTCATACGATACTGCTCTTTGAATGCATCCTGGAAGCGGCGCAGGCTTTGGAACCCCGATGCCATGGCCGTATTCAGCACCGAAAGCTCCGTATCCGTCAGAAGGCTTTTCGCCAGAAGAAGACGGCATGTTTTTAAATACTGAACCGGTGTCACATGGAACTCTTCCGCAAAAACGCGCCGCAGATGGCGGCTTGTGCACCACAGCTCTGCGGCCAGTTCCTCCAAATTCCGTCCGGCTCCGCAGCCCGCCTCCATGAGCCTGGCGGCCCTGTCTGCAAGTGCTCTGGAGGAAGGCTCTCCCGCCGGCCTTCCCGGCGACTGCTCCGGACGGCAGAGAAGGCAGGGACGGTAGCCCGCCAGCTCCGCTTCAGCTGCCGTCGCAAAAAAGGTGCAGTTTTCAGGCTTCGCCAGCCTGGCTCGGCAGATGGGACGGCAGTAGATTCCCGTCGACGAAATGCCGACGAAAAAGCGGCCATCAAACCTTGCATCCTTTGCTTTGTATGCAGCATACATTTTTTCTCGCTCCATCTCCATTTTGCTTCTCCTTTTTCATGGTCTGAAGGAATCTTACCACGTCTTCACGGGAAAATCCGGCTGTTTTCGGACATGGATATGAAAAAGTGTGCCTCCCTGCGGAGCGCTTTTGTTTCATAGGGAGCACCGTTTCCCATGAAATGAAAAAAGCCGCATAAAACGGCCTTTTCCCTACTCATCATACTTGATTTTCCCCCGCAGCCGCACAGTCTCATCGTCCATCCGGCCAAGGGCATCCAAAATCCCCACATGGAGACTTCCTACACCATTTTTTCCAATGCCCTCCAGGGAAGACTCCCCGGCGATTCCCATGGCGGCTGCGGCTGTGACGGCCGCCTGGAACGTGTCCGGCTCTGCCGCGGCGCATGCGCCGAGAATCCCGGAAAGCATGCAGCCCATTCCCGTAATCTGCCGCATTTCGGGGACGCCGTTTGCAATTTTTGCCGTGCGGGTTCCGTCGGAAACGATGTCCTCGGCGCCCGTCACGACGACGGTCGTTCTGTAATCCTTTGCCGCTTTCCTGGCTGCAAAAATAGCGGCGCCCTCTCCTGTTCCCGCGCCGCTGTCGACGCCTTTTTCTGCCGCCGGCAGGCCGCAGAGATAGGATATCTCCGACAGGTTCCCGCGGATGGCCGCGAACGGAAACGCTTTTAAAAGCTCTGCGGCCGTCTCTCTCCGGAACGCAGAAATGCCCACGCCGACCGGGTCTAAGACAATCGGAAGCCCCAGCTCTCCTGCTTTTTTGCAGGAACGGAACATGGCCTCCCGCTTCCCGCTGTTTAACATGCCGAGATTGATGACGAGGGCATCGGCCATTCCCGTCACTTCTGAGGACTCTTCCGGCGCATCGGCCATGATCGGCGAGCCGCCCACGGCCAGAACGGCGTTTGCCACGTCGCAGGCCGTCACGTAATTGGTGATGCAGTGGATGAGCGGGTTCTTTTTCCTGAGATGTTCCATGACATTCATGAAAAAATCCCCCCTAATCTTTATAGAACCGGAAGAAATGGTTCGTCGGGCCGCAGCCCTTTCCAATCTCCAGGGAGTGCTCGATGGCGCCCGTCACATACTCCTTAGCCTTCTTCACGGCGTCCGGGAGGCTCTCCCCCAGGGCCAGGTACGAGGCGATGGCGCTGGAGAGCGTACAGCCGGTGCCATGGGTGTTTTTCGTGTGGATCCGTTTTTCCACAAAGGTGTGGTACCTGCTCCCGTCGTATAAAATGTCCTGGGCATCCCCCATGTAATGACCGCCCTTTACGAGAACGGCCTTTGCCCCCATGTCAGCAATCTTCTTTGCCGCCGTCTTCATATCCTCCGCCGTCTTAATCTCCATGCCGGCGATTTTCTCCGCCTCCGGGATGTTGGGCGTAAGAAGCGTCGCTAACGGGATCACAGTCTCAATGAGCGTGCCGATGGACGTCTCCTGCATCAGGGGACAGCCGTTTTTCGCATACATGACCGGGTCGATCACCACATGCTCCGGCTGATACTGGCGAAGCTTTTCCGCCACGGTTTTCATGCATTCCGGCGTCGAAAGCATGCCCACCTTCACCGCATTTACCTCAATATCTTCAAAAACCGCGTCGATCTGGTCGGCGATGACCTTCGGGGACACGTCCTCAATGGAAATCACCCGGCTGGTATTTTCCGCCACCACCGATACGATGACGCTCATGCCGAACACGCCGAGGGACGACATGGTTTTGATATCTGCCTGGATTCCGGCTCCGCCGCTGCAGTCGGAGCCTGCAATGCTGAGTGCTGTTTTCATATGTACCTCCTGAAAAAATATGCCTGCCGCAGAACACGGCAGGCATCTGTAAGCCTTTTTTTACAATAGCATGTTTGAGACCGAAAGTCAATTCGCGGAAGGCATCAGTCATCCCACCCCAAAAGCTTCAGTCTGTACTCGATCATGTCTTCTTTCGCCTCTAAAAGATCGCTTGCTCTCTCAAGCTCCGCCTGAGCCGTGAGGAAAGCCTCTCTCGTAATCTCCCCGTTTAAATACTGCATTTTCAGGCGGTCTTCCTCCAGCTCGTTTTTATCCTCTTCCAGCTCATTTTCCCTTAACAGGTTCAAAAGCTCTTCTAACTCCATGGATTCCAGCGAAGCGGCAAAGTCCTCGGGGAGAAGGCTCCCGCTGGTCCAGAACTGTTTCTTTAAGGCCAGCTCGATTTCATCCTCGGAAAGATCCAGGGCGTCCTCTTTTTGTTCCAGCTCCATTTCTTTCTGGAGAAATTCCTCTCTCGTAAGCTTACCTGTCCGCACGTCGGCCTCCAGAAGATCCTCTTCCACATCTAACGCTTCCTCTTCCGCTTTCACAAGGTACAGCCTGCCCAAAAGCTCTTCCGGTGTTTCTTCCGCCGAAGAAGCCGACGTCCCGGAGACTGCGGGAGCGGCCGCCTCTGTGCCGGCCGATGCGGAAACGGCTGCTTCTGTCACGGCTTCAGTCATGGCCTCGGTTTCCGTCTCTGCTGCCGTCTGGGCCGCCGTAATGTCCGAGGGGACGTTCTGGGGCATGACCTCCTGGGTCGGCTGCGCCGTTTGTCCTGAGCACCCGGTTAAAGTTATCGCCAAAAGGATTGCTGCAAAATAACTCTTCTTTCTCATATGGTTCTCCTTTCCCATGCCTTTTTCTTATCTTTGACCTCAGTATAACCGCGAAACATGAAAATAACATTAAAAACCCTTCACCTGAAAAAGAAAAAATGGTAAACTGTCTCCATAGGAACATGCAGATAAAGGAGGCAGACCATATGCGGATTTTAGTTGTGGAAGACGAGCCGGATCTTAAGGAAATCACGGCCAAGCGCCTGAAGGCGGAGGGCTACGGCGTCGATACCTGTGATAACGGGAAGGATGCCCAGTATTATATCGAACATACTCCCTACGATCTGATTCTTCTCGATGTGATGCTCCCCGGCGCCGACGGGATCACGGTCTTAAAAAATATACGGAAAAAAGGGATGAAAACGCCGGTTCTTCTCCTGACTGCCAGAGACAGCATCGAAGACCGGGTCACGGGGCTCGACAACGGGGCCGACGACTATCTGACAAAGCCCTTTGCTTTTGACGAGCTTCTGGCGAGGATCCGCGTCATCTTAAGGCGCCGCTCCAATGAGGCCTCCAACAGGCTTGTGCTCGGGGATCTTATCATGGATCTCGCCACCCACCAGGTCACGCGGGCCGGGACGGAAATCTCCCTTTCCGCCAAGGAATACGCCATCCTGGAATACATGATGCACAACAAAGGCATGGTGCTTTCCAGAAGCCGCATCGAGGAACACGTCTGGAATTACGATTTTGAAGGCGGCTCCAACGTAGTGGACGTGTACATGCGGTATCTCCGAAAGAAAATCGACGCTCCCTTTGAGAAAAAATTGATCCACACCGTCCGCGGCAGCGGCTATGTGATTAAGGAGGGAAGCTGAGTTGAAACGACGCCTCTCCATAAAAAACTGGTCCATCAAGACGCGCGTCACCATCTGGTACACGGTGCTCATGGCCGTCCTGCTCTTTGTGGGCCTCTCTTATATTTTCTGGCTCTCCGACCGCATGCTTTTGCAGAACTACCGCACAAGCCTCCATCTTGTCGTGGAGGAGGCGGCCGCCGTGACGGCCTATGAAGGCGGCGAGCTGGAGACCGAAGACGTGCCTTTCTATAAAAATGAGGTCTCCGTCTTCCTCTACGACAGCCAGGGGCGTCTCATCGCGCCGCGAAACAGCGTCCGCGGATATGTGAACGCCCTTTTGGAATCGGAGGAGACAAAAATCGTGGAGGAAAACGGGGAATCCTGGATGGTTTATGACGTGTACCGCATGGTCGGGGAAATCCCGGTCTGGTTCCGCGGCGTCTGCCTGGTGTCCAATGTCTACGGCACCTTCCAGATGATGCGCCGCGTGGCCGTACTCTCCGTGCCGCTCTTTCTTCTGGCGGCCGCAGGCGGCGGCTTTCTCATCACCAGGCGCGCCTTCCGGCCCATCGACGACATCCGCAGAACGGCCGATGCCATCGGGGACGGCGGCGACCTTTCCAGGCGGATTGACGCCCCGCCGGCTTCTAAGGATGAGGTGGCACAGCTCGCCTCCACCTTTAACCGGATGTTCTCCCGCCTCCAGCAGTCCTTTGACACGGAAAAGCAGTTCACCTCCGACGCCTCCCACGAGCTCCGGACGCCGGCAGCCATCATCGTTTCCCAGGCGGAATATGCCCTGGAGCACACTGGCGACAGCGGCGAAATGAAGGATTCTTTGGAAACCATCCTGCGCCAGGCAAAGCGCATGTCGCGGCTCATCGCACAGCTTTTAGAGCTCGCCCGGGCCGACAACGGGAAATTAAAGCCGGAATGGGAGACAGTGGACATGACGGAGCTCTGCGCCATGGTGGCCGAGGAAATGGAACTCCAGGCGGAAACGGCCGGCCTTCGCATCGTCACCGACCTCCAGCCGGACGTCTTAATCACGGCGGATCAGTCCCTTCTGGTGCGGGCTCTCACGAACCTCGTCCAGAATGCCGTCGTCTATAACCGGGAAGGCGGCACGGTCTCCATCGGCCTCTCCCTTGAAAACCATGTCTGCACGGTATGCGTGAAGGATACCGGCGTGGGAATCCCAAAAGAAGAGCTTTCGATGATATGGAACCGGTTCTACCGCGCCTCCAATTCCATGGGACGCTCCGGGACAGGCCTCGGGCTTTCCATGGTAAAATGGATCCTGGAGCTCCACCGGGGAACGGTTTTTGTGGAAAGCGAGCCAGATAAAGGGACGGTCTTTACTCTCACGCTCCCGGAAAATCCCCGGAGCTAGGAAGCGAATACAAAAGCGCGTTGCAGACGGCGGCGGCCACGTTGCTGCCGCCTTTTCTGCCGCGGCCGACGATGCAGGGGACATGAAGCCGCAGAATCAGCTCCTTCGCCTCCTCCACGTTTACAAAGCCCACCGGCATGCCGATCACCAGGGCCGGCCGGATCTTTTTTTCCATCGTCAGCTCATACAGGCGCATCAGGGCCGTCGGCGCATTTCCTACCGCATAGATGCAGTCCGGCATGAGTCTGGCTGCCTTGTCCACACTCGCCGCCGACCTGGTCATGCCGCTTTCCGCCGCGGCTTTTTTTACGTCCTCGTCCCCGATAAAGCAGTGAACCGAAATCCCCAGACGGACGGCAGCCGCCTTGTTGATGCCGGATGCCGCCATGGTTGTGTCGGTTACAATGGGAAGCCCTGCTTTTATGGCGTTCCAGCCGGCCTCCATGGCCCCATCCGACAGAAAAAGGCTGTCTTTATAGGAAAAATCCGCCGTCGTGTGGATCACGCGAAGAAGAAGCGGAAGCTGCTTTTCCGGGTAAGAGGCGAGAAATTCCTCTCCCAGCTCCCTTTTTATGATCTCAAAGCTTTTCTTTTCAATTTCCGCCGGCTTTGTCGCCAGGAAATTGATCCCTGTCCGTTCCTTTAATTCCAGATTCCAGTCCATCCGTTTACATCTCCTGGTTTAAAATCTTATAAATCATATCCATGTCAAGGCTCTCCCGGAGTCCTTTTGCCAGCTTGTCATACTGCTGTTCCTTATACTCCGAAACCGTAAGCCCGCCGGTTTCATACTCTGCCGCGGAAACATGCTTTTTCTCTGCGAGCAGTTCTCTAATACGGCCGCAGACGGCCTCAGAATCAAAAGCACCGTGGACATAGGTTCCAAAGATCATGCCCTGGACGCAGCCGTCCTCTTTCTCTCCGCTCCCGCCGGCCGTCTCTCTGATATGGGAGAACGGGCTTCCGCCGTGCCGGAGCGTCTCGCCCATGTGGATCTCATAGCCCTCAAGAGGAACTGACGTGCCAAGGCCGTCTGCTTCGCCCTCCACTCTCGTCGTCGTCTTTTCCGTGCCGAAGACGGTTGTCACCGGCAAAAGCCCCATACCGGCCAGGTTTCCGCCCTCCTCGACGCCGTCCGGGTCGGAAAGCGCTTCACCAAGCATCTGGAAGCCGCCGCAGACGCCGAAAATCACGGCGCCGTCTGCGGCCCGCCTTAAAATGGCCGCCTCAAGCCCCGATTCCCGGAGCCATTTGAGGTCGCCCATGGTATTTTTCGAGCCGGGCAGGATCACCATGTCGGCGTCAGAAACCTCTCCCGGCCGCGTCACATAAGAAAGTGCGATGCCGGGAAGCCGCTCCAGCACGTTGAAATCCGTAAAGTTTGAGATCCGCGGGAGGCGCACCACGGCAATCCGCGCAAACGCATGGGAAAACTTTTCTTTTTCCTGCCCGGAAAGCCGCTCTGCCAGGCTGTCCTCGTCGTCGATATCCGCTTCCATATATGGTACTACTCCGGCCACCGGAATCGGGATCCTGTCATAGAGCATGGCAAGGCCAGGCTTTAAAATCTCCTTGTCGCCGCGGAATTTGTTGATAATAAAGGCTTTAATCCGCGCCCGCTCCGCTTCCGAAAGAAGCGCCGCCGTGCCATAAAGCTGGGCAAACACGCCGCCCCTGTCGATGTCGCCTGCCAAAAGCACCGGCGCGTCAAGAAGCTCTGCAAGCCCCATGTTTACGATGTCATTTTCCCGCAGGTTGATCTCCGCCGGGCTCCCTGCCCCCTCGATGACAATCACGTCGTATTTGGCCGCCAGCGTCTCGTATGCCTTTTTAATTTCCGGGATCAGGCTCTTTTTCATCTTAAAATACTCGGCCGCCGGATAATTCCCGCGGACGACGCCGTTTACGATGAGCTGTGAGCCCATGTTCGACGTGGGCTTTAATAAGATCGGGTTCATGGCCACCTCCGGCTCTGCACCGGCCGCCTCCGCCTGCATCACCTGGGCGCGGCCCATCTCCAGCCCTTCTTTTGTGATAAAAGAATTGAGAGCCATGTTCTGGGACTTAAAAGGCGCCGGCCGGAAGCCGTCCTCCTTAAAAATCCGGCAGAGGCCGGCGGCGAGAAAGCTCTTCCCGGCGTTTGACATGGTTCCCTGTATCATAATTACCTTCGCCATATGATTCCTCCTGACTGTTTCCGGACTGGGAGACTGCCGTTTCGCGGCGCAAAGCCCATTCCCTGTCAAAATAAGAGCTGGATCCCGCAAAAAAGCGCCGCTGAAAGAAAGGCTGTCCAATATAAGAGCCGGCAGGCCAGGCGGATGTCCTCCGGTACCGGCGGCCGTCTGTCATCGCCGATGAACGGCTTTTTATAAAGCGTTCCGAAATACCAGGCGTCCCCGGCCAGCCGGATCCCAAGCGCCCCGGCGCAGGCAGCCTCCGTCTGGGCCGAATTGGGGCTTGCGTGGCAGAATCGGTCGCGCTTAAAAATCCGCCATGCCCCCCGCCAGTCAAGCCCCGAAAGAAAGGCCGCCGCAATCATGAGAAGCGCCGACAGCCTGGACGGCAGAAAATTGGCCGCGTCGTCAAGCTTTGCCGCCGCCCGGCCGAAAAACAGGTATTTGTCATTTTTATAGCCCACCATGGAGTCCATGGTGTTGACGGCCTTATAGAGAAGCCCCAAAAGCGGGCCGCCGAGAGCCAGATAAAAAAGCGGAGCCACAACTCCGTCAGACGTATTTTCCGCCACAGTTTCCACGGCTGCCTTCGTCACTCCCTCGAATGTCAGCGCCTTTGTGTCGCGGCCGACGATCCTGGAGACGGCCTTCCTGGCGTCCGCCAGCGTCCCGGTTTTCAGTTCTCGGTACACGTTCATGCTCTCGGTCTTTAAGGAGCGGACGGCCAGCGCCTGCCAGCAGAAAAAGACCGACACAAAAAGGCCGGCCATGCGGTTTAAAGTGAAGGCGGCAAAAAGGATCCCGCCGAAAAAGAACGCCGTTTCGAAAAGGACGAGAACCACCAGAAAAACGCCGCCTGCCAGAAGAGCTTTTTCGCTCCTTTCGCAAAAGCGGCGCACCAGGCGTTCCGTCCCCTCGATCATAAGCCCCATGAGGCGCACCGGATGATAAATCCAGCGCGGGTCCCCAAGGAGAAGATCCAGAAGATATCCGGATAACAGTATGGCTGCAAGTTCAGGCCTGCTTATCATGTCGTTTCTCCAATGCAGCTTTCTAATGTTATTTCATGTATTTCTGGTTGTTTTTATATGCCAGAATGATGATGTACACCGTCAGGATCAAAAACAGAGCCTGCCAGACCACCGGCAGGAAAACCTGCTGGAAGTAAAGGGCTAAAAATGCCAGATCCAGCCCCCAGAGGATTTTCGCAAAGCCTTCCGTTTTGCACCAGGCATTCAGATCCGCATCTTCCTCAATCAGAAGCTTTGACGTCGGCGGGGTGAATTTTCTCGTAATCACGAGGCCGCCGTAGATCAGGAAGCATGCGCTTAAGAGCAAGAGAAAAAATACTACCATGTGAAAGTCCGTCCTTTTCTTTTCGTTGTACTGTCTGTTTAAGGATTATACCACCATTCGCCGGTTCTTGCAACATTTGTAAGACGCAGAGGTTCCCGGGAAAGTACGGCGCGGTACCCTTCCAGGTTTTTTAGCTGCCAGTCATAATAGCCCTTCGCCGGTTCTGCGTATGCCTCAAAAAGCGTCATAATCGTCCCGCCGTGGACGACAAACACCGCGGTGCATGGTTCGGCAGGCGAAAATTCCCCGGAAAGCTTCAAAAATGCCTGCTTTGTCCTCTCCTTAAAGGCTGCGACAGCTTCGCCGCCCGGAAATTTTTCAATTTTCCCTGTCCGCAGAAATTCCTGATACGCCTGGTGGCCGAGAAGCTCCTTGTAGGTTTTCCCCTCAAATTCGCCGAACTCGCATTCCCGAAAGTCTGGAATCTCCCGCCGCAAAAGATCGGGATACCGCTCTTTTGGAAACAGGAGCTCGGCCGTCTCCCTGCATCGTTCCATGGGGCTCGTATAAATGGCAGAAATCCCGGAGGAAATCAGACCTTGTATGCGTTCCCGTGTTCCGTTCTTTTTTAAAAGTTCGCGGCACTCCCCGGAAAGCGGCTCGTCTGTCGACCCGATGTAGCGGTGTTCCCGGTTCCCGTCTGTGGCGCCGTGCCTGAAAAAAATAAGTTCCATAAAATTCTCCTTACGGATGTATCCTGACAGGGCATGGCCCGCAGGAAACTACAAAAGCCGGCCGGAAAGAAGGAGCCCAGCCGAAAGCGTAAGCTCGCAGAGTTCCAGAAAATATCCCGCCAGATCGCCGGTAATCCCGCCGAATTCCTTTTTCGCCATGCGGCAGAAAGAAATCCAGGTAATACCGGAAAAAAGAAGCGAAAACACACCGCCTGTAAGATTTCCCAAAGCGGCTGCCGCTCCTGAAAGCAAAATCCAGAAGGCCATGGCCGCCGCCGTTTTTTTCTGGCTGCTGTCTTTTGTAAGCTCTGAAAGCATGCCGCTTCCCCTGGCGTTTGGAAGAAGGGCCACCGAAAGTCCGCTGAAGGCCCGCGAAAGGACAAATCCTGCCGCCGCAGGCTTTGCCTCCTCCCAGGTGAGCATCGAGTAGACGCCGGCCAGAAGAAGCAGGTACAAAACGCCGCTTATGACGGCAAAGGCGCCTGTGTGGGAATCCTTTAAGATTTCTAACTTCTTCTCTCTGTCTCCCCAGGAAGCCCTGGCGTCACAGGTGTCCAGAAAGCCGTCCATGTGGATACCGCCGGTTACAAGGAGCGGCACTGCGGCCAGAACAGCCCCTTTTAAAAGGGCGTTGGCCCCCATCCGTTCCAGAAGCCAGAAGGCCAGAAGGAAGGCCGCGCCCACAAAAATCCCCACGCAGGGGAAAAAGCAGATGGCACGCCGCCTGTCCTTTTCCTCCCATGGAAACTGCGGCGCAGGAAGCCTGGAATACATGGAAATGGCGATGAAAAACGGCTTCATGTTCTCTCTCCTTCGTAGTCCTCGTAGGCTTTAACCGCGATGTCATCAAAGGTGCTCATGCCCTCATAGACGGCCGCCGCCATGGTAAGAAGCGGAAAAAGCGCCACGGCGCCGCTCCCCTCTCCCAGATGCATGCCGAAATCCATGGGCGCCTTTATGGAAAGGGCTTCCATGACGCGCTTTGCGGCCGGCTCCGACGACACATGGGAGGCCAGAAGGAAATCTCTCGTCCCCGGGAAAATCCGGACGGCTAAAAGCGCCGCCGCCGCCGAGATAAAGCCGTCGATAACCACAGGGAGCCGGTGGACGGCGCCGCCCAAAAATAGGCCGCAGATCCCGGCAATGTCAAAGCCGCCAAGCTCGGAAAGAAGCATCACGGCCTCTTCGCCCGAGGCCTTTTCCCCGTCAAAGTCCGGATGGGCCGCAAAAAAACGGGCTACTGCCATGGAAACCGCCTCTTTCTTCCGCTTTAAGCCTTCATCGGAAAGGCCGGCGCCGCGGCCCGTAGCTTCCTCCGGCGAGATGCCAAGTAAGACGGCAGAAAGGGCGCTCGTCGGCGTCGTGTTCCCGATACCCATCTCTCCGGTTGCAAGGAGGTCATATCCCATATCCTTTAAGTCCCCGGCCAACTCCATGCCGGACAGCAGGGCGCTTCTGCACTCCTTAAGGCTCATGGCCGGTTCTCTCGCAATGTTTCCGCTCCCCTGACGGATTTTCCGATCAAGAAGACGAAACGGCTCCAGATTTAAAACGCCGCCCCGCTCTCCCAGCATCCCCATGTCCACCGGGAAAATATCGGTGCCGGAAATCCTGCACATGGCCGAGGTACACGTCTTTCCCGACGTGAAATTTTCCGCCACGATCCGCGTCACTTCCTGGCCGGTCTGGCTGACGCCCTCCGCCACGACGCCGTGGTCGGCGCACATGACCGCCAGGGCCGTCTTTAGGGGAAACATGCCGTCTGCCGTCCCGCGGATGCCCGCCATCTGCACAAGGTCTGCCTCCAGAAGTCCCAGGCTCCCGATGGGCTTTGCGATGGAATTCCACCGCTTCTTTGCCGTCTCCATGGCCTTTTTGTCCAACGGCTTCACGCCTGCGAGCTGCCTTTTTATGATTTCTGCTTCAGTCAACTGTCCCATGTCCCGTCCTTTCTCTCCTTCTGCACGCCGCTTTCAGAAAGCCCGCCGGCATGGAGCTGTAAAAATGAAAGTGGGGGAATCCGGCATAAAAATCCGTCCTTCCGAAGCCGCATTCCCAATTTCTCCCCGTCAATGGCTTGACTGCCGTATAGTCTGTCCCATTTTCCGTCGTATCCCAGTAATGGAATTCATGAGCCGGGGACTTGTCTCCAAAAAGCAGCTCCTTCTCTTTTGAAGAAACCGTCACATAGCCGAACCGGCCAAGCTTTCCCGTATAAAAACCGCGTCCCGGAAGATATCCCGCCATCGGATATGCGTTTCCCGCCTGATCCTCCAGTTCCTCCTTCAGGTATAAAAAGCCGCCGCACTCCGCAATGCACGGCATCTGATCGGAAAGGGCACTTTTTACGGCCATACGCATGGCGCGGTTTTCGGAAAGCTCCCGCACATAAAGCTCCGGGTAGCCGCCGCCAAGATAGAGCCCGTCCGTCCCCTCCGGAAGCTTTTTGTCATGAAGCGGGGAAAAGTACGAGATCCTGGCTCCCATGGCCTCCAAAAGCTCCAGATTGTCCCGGTAATAAAAGCAGAACGCCTCATCCATCGCCACCGCGATCTTTGGTTTTCCCGGTAAAACGGGGATGTCCGGCGGGGTAAAGGAAAGGGGCGGCGCCGAGTCCGCCAGCTCCATGAGGCCTTCCAGGTCTATGGTTTTCCCAACTGCTTCGGCAAGCGCCTCCGTCTGCTCCTTAAAGCCCCGGATTTCCTCCGGTCTCAGAAGCCCCAGATGGCGGCTCTCCCAGGAAATGTCCTTTAAAACAGGCACATAGCCCAGGACGCGGACGGGAAGCTCCGCCTCCGCAGCCTTTTTAAGCCCCGGATACAGGGACGGGGATAAACGGTTAAAAATCACGCCTGCAATCTGGCTGTCCTTCCGAAACTCCAGAAAGCCGCGTATCAGGGCCAGTACCGAAAGGCTTGTCCTGGACGCATCCGCAATGAGCACCACAGGCGTCTTCGTAAGCTTTGCGATTTCATAGGCGCTGGCCCGGTCGGAAAGGCCGGAAAGCCCGTCGTAATAGCCCATGACGCCCTCCAAAACGCCGACAGCGCCCGAAACTCCCCCGTGGCGTCCGAGAAGGAACCGCAAGGTATCAGGCCTTAGGAAAAAGCTGTCCAGGTTATAAGAGGGGATCCCCAGAACGCGGCTGTGGAACATGGGGTCGATGTAGTCCGGGCCGCATTTAAAGGCGCGTACCGAATGCCCTTCATCGGAAAGGAGCTTTAACAGGGCGCAGGTCAGCATGGTTTTCCCCTGTCCGCTGGCGGCGGCCGCCGCTAAAAATCTCGGAAACCGTATTTCCATGGGCTTTACTCTCCCTTCCCTGTAAACGATACGATCCAGACAGGGTTCTGCCCCATCATCAGATGGCTTTTTCCGGCCCGCCTCGACCTGGCCGCCGAAAGCTGTACCATCTCTTCATCCCGGATTCCCGCCTCCCGGATAAATTCCAGGACGGCTCCAAGGGATTCCGGCGTAATTAGGTTCACCACAACGCGGGCTTCCCTGTTTTTTTCCAGGACTGCCGAAAGGATCTCCTTCATGTGCCCGCCGCTTCCGCCCACAAACACATGGGTCGGGGCCGGAAGGCCGGAAAAGGCCCCCGGCGCCTCGCCGCTTACAATATGCAGGTTCTCCAGACAGAATTTCCTTTTATTTTCCTCCAGAAGCGCAAGGGCCTCCGGATCGCGCTCCACCGCGTAAACGGAAACCGTCTCGGAAAGCCTGGCGCACTCGACGGATACGGAACCCGTTCCCGCTCCGATGTCATAGACGACGGCATGTTCCGTAAGCTCCAGCTTGGCAAGGGAAACGGCGCGCACCTCCTGCTTTGTCATCGGCACATCGCCCCGCAGGAATTCTGCGTCCGAAAGCCCGTGGGTGAGCCTTACATGTCCTGCCCCGGGATTTTCCGCAAGAATCAGCGAAAGCGGCGAAAGCTCCCTGTCTTTCAGTTCCTCTGGTGTCCCAACGTCAATGCATTCCGACGGCAGGGAAAGGTTTTCGCCGACAGTTATCTTTGTCTGCTCCATCCCGGCGCTCAAAAGGGCGGCACAGACTTTTTTTAAGGCATCCGCCCCGCCGGCCAGAAAGAGCACCCGTCCATGGCGCCTGACGGCCGCCGCAATATCGGCTTCCCGCCCGTGAAGGCTCACAAACCGCACATCCTCCCAGGAGCTTCCGATTCTGGAAAAGAAAAAGCCCACCGAGGAAATGCCGGGAATCACCTCAACAGAAAAATCCGGCCGGCCTTTGAAAGCCTCAAGAAGCCCTTTTGCCCCGCTGTAAAAGCCCGTGTCCCCGGAGAGCGCTACGCAGGTGTCCTCGTATTCCGGGTGCTCCAAAAGAAACGAAAGGAGCTTTTGCGGCTGGTACTCACAGAGCACCGGCTTTCCAAAGCCTTTAAGGCTCTCCGCAAGCCTCTTGGAACCTGCGATCAACTGGCAGGAGGAAAACGCCTCGCGTGCCCGTTTTGTAAGCATCGAAAGATCCCCCGGCCCGGCTCCCACCAGGCGCAGCCGCCGTCCGGCGCCCTTTAACGCACAGCCAAGCCGTTCCTCTAAAAGGGAAACGGCATCCTCAAAAGAAAGCCCCGTCTCCGCAGGCCTTCCGATTACGATGAGGCCGGCACCGGCGCGCCAGGCTGCCTCCGCCTTTTCCGGAAAGCCCCCGGCCGTACCGGACTCCTTCGTCACAAGCCATTTGGCCTGCACGCTGTTTAGCATGGCAAGGTTTAAGTCCGCGGAAAACGGCCCCTGCATGGCAATCAGGTGTTTCCCGTAAAAACCCATGCGGCCGCAGGTCTCCACCACCTCCGGCAGGGAGAGCACCCGCGCAAAAACCCGCGACTCCCACCCGGGGAGGGCACAGAACGCCCCCAGCTCCTTGCTCCCGGTCGTCACGAGAATATTTCCTTCGGTGCCCTTTAAAAATTCAACGGCGTCTGAAAGCTCCGGAAAGACAAAGACGTTTCCGCCGGAGGTACCGGAGGCTGCCCCCGCAGCGCCGCCTTCCGTCCCCCTGTCCGCAGAATCCGCACAGATTCTGTCTCCTGCCCGCAGAATTCGCACATATTCTGTCCCTGTTTTCTCGCATGCAAGACGGATGTTTTCCGAGACTTCTCCTGCAAACGGATGGGTCGCATCAGCCGCCAGAAGGTAGTCCTCACGTTTAAGCTGTTCCTCCATCAAGACGGCATCCATCCGCCCGGAAAACACCTTCACAAAATGGCCGGCCGGGATCTCCTCCTTCCCGTATTCCGTGGCCGTAAAGACGTCGGCAAGGACGCCGGACGCCTCCAGCCGTTTTGCCAAAAGCCGGCCCTCGGTGGTGCCGGCAAACAGACAAATCTTCTTTATCATAGGCGGTACCCTCTCGGCGTCACCATAACCTGACTGTCCCGCCCTTCCAGGAAGGTCTGGCTGTTTCCGATAAACACGGTCGTAAACATGTCGGCTTCATAGTCACGGAGCTCGCCAAGGCTCATAAGCTTTTTCTCTTCCCCGTCGCGGCCGATATTCCTCACAATCCCGCAGACCGTCTCCGCCGGCCGGGATTTTAAAAGGAGCTCGCAGGCCCGCCTTAAATAATCGGCCCGCTTTTTGCTGGCCGGGTTGTAAAGGCAGATGGAAAAATCCGCCTCTGCGGCGGCAAGGAGCCGTTTCTCGATCTTCTCCCACGGCGTCAAAAGGTCGCTCAGGCTGATAACGGCAAAATCATGGGTCAGCGGCGCGCCAAGAAGCGCCGCGCCGGAAAGGGCCGCCGTGATGCCGGGGACAATCTCGATTTCCACCTCGGGGAATTCCGTTCCGATCTCATAGATCAGCCCGGCCATGCCGTAGACACCGGCGTCCCCGCTGCAAATCATCGCCGTGGTCTTCCCTTTTTCCGCCTCTGAAAATGCCATGCGGCACCGCTCCTTTTCCTGGCGCATGGGTGTCGTCAGGAATTCCTTTCCCGGGAAAAATTCTTCGATCAACTCCACATAGACCGTGTAACCGACGATGACGCTGCATTCCTTTAAGGCCTTTTCGGCCCGGATTGTCATGGATTCATAGTCGCCGGGCCCGATGCCCACAACGAAAAGCTTTTTCATGGCGTCTTCCCCTTTCTGTATCCCGTCGTAAAATCCGCGGCATAAAGCCTGGATTTTTCATAGTCCTCTGTCCCAAGCGCATCGCCGATAAAAATCATGGCTGTCTTTTTGATGCCCGCCTCTTCGGCCGCCTTTTTTAATGTGGAAACCGTACAGGACACGGCCGTTTCCTCCGGCCATGTGGCCTTATAGACGATGGCCGCAGGCGTATCGGCGCCGTATCCGGCCGCCTGCAATTCCTCTTCCATCTCGCCCAAAAGCCCGGCACTTAAAAACACGGCCATGGTCGCGCCGTGGGACGCCAATGCCCGGAAGCTCTCCCGCTCCGGCACGGCCGTCCGCCCAGGCATCCGCGTGAGGATCACGGTCTGGGTCACGCCGGGAAGCGTCAGCTCCTTTCTAAGGCTTGCCGCCGCCCCCAAAAACGAACTGACGCCTGGGCAGACGTCGTATTCGATGCCCATTTCGGAGAGCGCGTCCATCTGCTCCTTAATGGCGCCGTACAGGCAGGGATCGCCCGTATGGAGCCGCACCGTCGTCTTCTTCTCTTCTTCCGCCTTTTTGATGACAGCAAGCACTTCTTCCAGCGTCATCTTTGCGCTGTCATGGATTTCACAGCCGTCACGTGCCTCCAAAAGAAGCTCCGGGTTCACTAACGATCCGGCATAGATAATCACGTCGGCTTCCCGGATAAGCCTCTGCCCGCGCACCGTAATGAGATCTGCCGCGCCGCAGCCGGCGCCCACAAAATGTACCATACTTGAACCTCACAGATAGTTTTCCAGGACATGCACAAACTGCAAAAGCCCCTCTTCATCTTCTTTGGAGAACCGGGAAAGCTTCGGGCTGTCGATATCGAGGACGCCGTAAAGCGCCTGATCTTTATAAATCGGGATCACAATCTCCGAATTGGAGGCGCAGTCGCAGGCGATATGTCCCGGAAATTCATGGACATTTTCCACACGAACCGTCTCTCCACGCGCCGCTGCCGTCCCGCAGACGCCCTTTCCCATGGCAATCCGCGTGCAGGCCGGCTTCCCCTGAAAGGGCCCCAAAAGCAGGGCGCCGTCCCGGAAAAGATAAAACCCGGCCCAGTTAAGCTCCGGGAGCGCATCGTATAAAAGCGCCGACGCATTGGCAAGGTTCGTAATGTCGTACTCCACCCCATCACAGAGCGCCTCAAGCTGGCTCGCCAGAAGCGCATAGTCCGGCGTCTCTCTAAGTTTCATTTCTTCCATGTACGTTCTCCTTCCTTCTCTCTTCGGCCTCCATAAGGAGCCGCCTGGCAAGCGCATCCGTCCCGGCACTGCTTCCAAGGAACCCGCCCTCCTGGGAAAATAAAAGGACGCCGGTCTGAAAGCCCTCCGGGGCCCGATGCCCCAGATAATGAGAAATTCTTTTTAAAAGAATCTCCGTCACTTCTTCGGAAAGCCCTTCTTCCCGTATAAATGAAAAGGCCTCCTCCGTCGTATTGGCATGAAAAATCTTTTTCAAAAAGGAAAGCTCTGCCCCCGCCTCAAGACAGCAGGAAACGAGCGTGTCCATGCGGCCGTCGCCTTCCCTCGAATGGGTGTTCATAATCCCGCAGCCAAGCTTCACAAGCTTTCCCAGATGTCCGCAGAGAACCATGCCCGTAAAGCCCAGCTCCGCCGCCATATCCACGGTTTTTCCGATAAAGTTGCTGCAAACGACGATCTCGTCCTCGGGAATTTCCCCGATCCGTTCCCTTAAGCAGACGGCCCCGAGCCGCCCGGGAACAGCCGCAAAACAACGCCTTCCCGCGGCTCTTAAAACCTTAAGCTGAGCAAAAATCGTATCTGTCAATGCCTCGTCGCTCATGGGCTCTACGATACCGCTGGTGCCGAGAATCGAGATGCCGCCCACAATCCCCAAAACAGGGTTAAAAGTCTTTTTGGCGATCTCCTCTCCGCCCGGCGCTGACACCGTAAGGAGAACCGTTCTCGTCTCCCCGGCTTCCTCCAAAAGCGCGGCTGCCTCCGCCCGCAGCATGGCACGCGGCACCGAGTTGATGGCCGCCTCTCCCGGCGGCTGGTCGAGCCCCGGCTTTGTCACGCGGCCGATTCCGGCGCCGCCGCGGATGAGAATCTGGCCAGCTTCCGCTTCCCCGCAGGCAGAGTCTGCCTGACAGTAAAATTCCGCCTGGCAGTAAATGAGAAGCCCGTCCGTCACATCCGGGTCGTCACCGGCATCTTTTCTTACGGCGCAGCGAAAAACCTTTCCGCCGTCTTCCCGGACACCTAACAATACGTTCTCCACAACCGCCGTCACCGTCTTTCCCGCCGGCGTCACGACGGAAACATGATCCGGAAAGCATCCCGTAAGGAGCGCCGTCACCGCCGCTTTTCCGGCCATCGCCGCGCACGTCCCCGTCGTAAAGCCGGGCCGTAAAAATTTCCGATCTCTATACCGAACGTCTTCCATGTTCCCTCTCACGAAGCAGCGCCTCCACGATTCCCTCGGCCGTATAAGTTTCTGCCGTCACGGCATGGCCGACGCCGTATTCCTTAAGCACCTGTTCCGTCACCTTCCCGATGCACACAGGCCGCACCGTCTCAAACAGCTTCCGCTTTTCCTCCGGGTTTTCCGCAAAGAACCCCCGGACGCCGGAACCGCTCTCGAACGTAAGGTAGTGAAGGCCCGAAAGCGTTTTAAGATCAGGCGACTCTGTCCGGATATCGTAAATCGGAAGGTCGAGATACGAAATTCCGCACCCGGAAAGAATTTCCGTAAGAACCTGAGAGCCCTGCTTCGCCCGCGGGATCAAAACTTCCTCGCCGTCCATCACCTGTTTTGCCAGCCCTTCGGCCAGCGCCCGGGTCGTGTATTCCTCCGGCATATAATCCGCGTAAAAGCCGAAGCCCTCAAGAAATTCCCCGGTGCCTTTCCCGACCACGGCAAATTTCAGATGGCCAAGGGCGCGAAGATCCACCCGGCAGGCTTTCACAGCCTCAAAAAACAGCGCAATGGCGTTCCGGCTTGTGAATACAATCCAGTGATATTTCCCGATTTCCTTAAGCGCCGTCTCAAGGGCCTCTCCGTTTTCCTTTTCCACCCGCGAAACGGCCGCCCGCGAAACCTTTGCCCCCACAGCCGAAAGACGCAGGGACAGCTTTTCAAAGATCGCGTCGGTTCCCGTAATCCCGATGGAAACTCCGGCCAGAGGCATTTCCCCGCCGTAACGCATGGAAAAAGCAGCCGTCTCGCCGACAACGATGACCCCCGGCGATTTTAAACCGGCCGCACGCACGGCAGAAGGCAAATCCTTTAACGGCGCACGGACGCATCGCTCTCCCGGTAACGTCCCGTCCGTGACAACGGCCGCAGGCGTGTCCGCATCTTTCCCGTTTTCCATTAACGCCGCAGCAATCTTTTCCAGATTGGAAAGCCCCATGAGAAATAACAGTGTGCCGGAGAGCTTTGCATACTCCTTGAATCCCTCGGGAAGAAATTCCCCGCCGGCGGCCGTGTGACCGGTAATCACATGAAAACTCCGGCTCACCGCCCGGTGGGTCACGGGAATCCCGGCATGGGCCGGCGCTGCCACAGCCGACGTGACGCCGCTCACCACCTCGTAGGCGATTCCATGCTCGGAAAGCGCCAGGATCTCCTCGCCGCCGCGGCCGAACACAAAGGGGTCTCCGCCCTTTAACCGCACCACCATTTTTCCTTCCAGCGCCTTTTCCACCAGAATTTCATTGATTTCCTCCTGGGTTTTGCCGTGGCGTCCCGGCTCCTTTCCTACGTTAATTTTTTCACATTCCTTCGGTACTTCCTTTAGAAATTCCGCCGAAGCCAGCCTGTCATAGACAAGCACCTCGGCCTGACGGAGCAGCTCTCTTCCGCGCACCGTAATGAGCCCCGGGTCTCCCGGGCCTGCCCCCACGAGCCAGACGAATCCCTTCTGTTTTTCCATGGCTCCTCCTATCTGTCTATGAGGCTGGCCGCCAGCGCCTCATAATCGCTCTCCTGCCCTGAAACAGCCGTGTAGACGGGCCGCCCGCCTTCCTCTCTCATAAGCTTCATATGGAACTCGCCGCCCTCTCTCCAGCTATACACGCCGACGGCCGCATTGCAGCCTGCCGAAAGGAGCGAGAGCACCTTCCGCTCCGCAAGGAGGGAAACGAAGGCCTCCCTGTCATTGATCCGGTCAAAGACCTCCTGCCACCGGGAATCCTTTCTGCTCTCCAGAGCGATAATTCCCTGTCCGCCCGCCGGTACAAATTCCGTCTCCGGGAGAAATTCAAAAGAAAACCTCTCATCCTCAAGAAGCCCTAACCGCTTAAGCCCGGCCGCCGCCAGAATCACCGCGTCATATTCCCCGGAAAACAGCTTTTCCAGGCGCGTGTTCACGTTTCCCCTCAAAAGGCGGCAGACGCCGTCCTTCCTCTCTGCAATCTGGAGCTGGCGCCGTAAGCTTCCCGTTCCGATCACAAAAGGCGAATGGCATGTCTCCCTTTTCTTTACGGTCACAAACACATCCCTGGGATCCTCACGCTTTAAAACGGCCGCAATGGAAAGCCCGTCCATCAAGCAGGCCGGCATGTCCTTGGCGCTGTGGACGGCAGCGTCAATCCTGCCGTCTGCAATGGCCGATTCAAATTCATCAATAAAAACGCCTTTCCCCCCGAATTCCACGAGGGAACGATCCAGAATCTTATCTCCCGTCGTCACAAGCGGCACAAGTTCGATCTCCACACCGGGAGCCGCCTTACGGATGGCAGCCGCCGCAAGCTCTGCCTGCACCATGGCAAGACGGCTCTTTCTCGTCCCGAGACGGATTACTTCTCTCCCCATCTCAAAACTCCTCCCTGTCCTTTACAATCATTAACGAATAATATCCGGCATCCTCCGGGAAATTTTTCGCGCCGATAGCGAGCCGTTCCCCGTCCATGCCGCAGTTTTCCACCATGGCCGCCTTCACGCCTTCCTCCATAAGTGCCTGTTTTACCGCCTTTATCTGCCTTCCGGATTTCATGAACACCCTGGTTCCGGGAAGGGAAAGCCCGGCCTGTTCCGGATAGGAGCCCGGCAGGATATGGATGGAGTCCGCCTGTTCCCCAAGGCTTACCCCAAGCCTGGCGGCCGCCGCGCAGAAAGACGGCACTCCGCTCACAATCTCCGCCCCATAGCCCATGGCCTTTAACCGTTTATGGACATATATGTACGTGGAATAGACCGTCGGATCGCCGAGGGTCAAAAAGACCACGTTTTTCCCGGCGTCCAGACAGTCTGCAATGGCACGCGCCCCGCTCTCATGGCTCTTTAAAAGGACGGCCTCGTCCTTTGTCATCGGAAAGACCACCGGCAGGATTTCCTTTTCCCGAAGCTCCGGCACGGCTTTCACTGCAATCTGGTAAGCCGTGCAGCTCTCCCTATCTTTCCCGGGGATCGCCGCCACGTCGGCCTCCCGTATGAGCCGGCATGCTTTTAACGTCATAAGCTCCGGATCTCCCGGCCCCACGCCGATACCGTAGATTGTTCCCGTCATAAACCGTCTCCTTTTTTCAGTTAAAATTTCTGTCAAACCTGGCCGGAAGGGGCCAGCCGAAGGTCATACTGTCCCAGAGGGATGTAAGGAGCTCGGCGCCGAGGGGCACCGCATCGAAAAACTCCCGCTCCAGATAATCTGTCACTTCTCCCATTCCGGCTATCGGCTCCTTCCGCATCAGCATGCCGTGGATCACCTCATATTTTCCCCGCGCCTTTAAAAACAGGCAGATCATCTCTTTTACCGGCTCCGGAGAATTGATAAAGACACGGTTCACCAGCTTGATGGTGTCGATGGCCCTGGCAATCACTGCGTCGCTGGTGTTTAAAAGGTTGGCGGCCGAGCGGCAGACAATCCCCGTATTCTTAATATGGCTCGTCCTGTCCGTCCAGAGGGGACGCATGCCCTCCCGAATCATGAGCCGTCTGTCAAGCTCCGTCTCGATCCCCGCATGGGTAAGGCCTGCCGTCCTGTCCTTTTCGTTGATATAGCCGTGGAGGCTGCTGTCCAGAGCGAAATGACAGGCAAAGCCGAGAAGGTACGCCTTTTTTGCGCTTTTCTCCACCGGGCTGTCCGTGTTCCGGAGCTTTTCCATTCCCTCTGCAAAAAATTCCCTGGCCGGCGCCTCATGGATCCGGTAGCCTTCCTTCACGATGGAATTTTCCCCGAGCGGATAATAGTAAAACAGGATATCCGGCCCGTGGACACCAAGATAAAAGCAGTTCTTATTCTTTTTTATAAACCGCCGGATCTCCGGCCTGAGCCTTTCATAAACCCTGCGCCCATACAAATCATGTGCAAATGCTGCCGGCATGTCTCATCCCTCCAGTCTGTTCCCCTGTCAGCATATTCCTTCCTAATGAAAAAAGGCTGTGACAATGCCCCCTGCCACAGCCCTATGAAATTCCCTATTTATTTGATAACTTCCATTCCGCCCATATACGGCCGCAAAACCTCCGGGATGCGAACCGTTCCGTCGGCCTGGAGATTGTTCTCCAAAAATGCAATTAACATTCTCGGCGGCGCCACAACCGTGTTGTTTAAGGTGTGGGCGAAATACTTCTTTCCGTCTGCGCCGTTGACGCGGATCCTTAAACGTCTCGCCTGGGCGTCTCCTAAGTTGGAACAGCTTCCCACCTCGAAGTATTTCTTCTGTCTCGGCGACCATGCCTCCACGTCCACGGATTTTACCTTGAGGTCGGCCAGATCTCCGGAACAGCACTCTAACGTCCGAACCGGGATATCTAAGGAGCGGAACAAATCCACCGTATTCTGCCACAGCACGTCGAACCACTTCTTCGACTCCTCCGGGCGGCAGACGACAATCATCTCCTGCTTTTCAAACTGATGGATCCGGTAAACGCCTCTTTCCTCGATTCCATGGGCGCCCTTTTCCTTTCTGAAGCACGGGGAATAGCTGGTGAGGGTCTTCGGAAGCTCTTCCTCCGGGATGATCGTATCAATAAACTTGCCGATCATGGAGTGCTCGCTGGTACCGATCAGGTAGAGATCCTCGCCCTCAATCTTATACATCATGGCGTCCATCTCCGCAAAGCTCATGACGCCGGTAACGACGTCGCTGCGGATCATGAACGGCGGCACGCAGTAGGTAAAGCCGCGGTTAATCATGAAATCCCTTGCATAGGTGATCACGGCAGAATGGAGCCTTGCAATATCCCCCATCAGGTAATAAAAGCCGTTTCCTGCAACCTTTCTTGCGGAATCCAGATCCAGGCCGGAGAACCGCTCCATAATTTCCGCATGGTACGGGATCTCAAAATCCGGGACAACCGGCTCGCCGTACTTCTTAACTTCCACATTCTCGCTGTCGTCCTTTCCGATGGGAACGGACGGGTCGATGATGTTGGGGATCGTCATCATGATTTTGCGGATTCTGGCTTCCAGATCGCGCTCTTTCTCCTCTAACTCAGCCAGATGATCGGAGGCGGCCGTCACCTGCTTTTTGACCTCCTCGGCCTCTTCCTTCTTTCCCTGTCCCATCAGGGCACCGATCTGCTTGGAGATCCGGTTCCTGTCGGCACGGAGATCGTCGGCCTCCTTCTTGGTTTTTCTGTTCTCCTCGTCAAGCTCTATGACTTCATCCACCAGCGGAAGCTTGCTGTCCTGGAATTTATTCCTGATATTCTGCTTTACAATTTCCGGGTTTTCTCTGACAAACTTTAAGTCCAGCATGTTTTTCTCCTCTTTCTACGCCTGCGGCCGGTCGTCACAGACGCACGTCCGAAGGATTTTTGTCACAAATAGAAATATAACACATTTTAGCGCCGATGAAAAGGCCTTTCCTTATTTTTTCCAAAGGCTGTCCAACACCTCTTCAAAACAGACGCCGTTGTTGATGGGGATTTCCAGCTCATCCGACTTGCGGATGCATTCCTTTACGAACCGCGACGCCCGGAGCACCGCTTTTTTAAGCGGCTCCCCGTTTACGACGGCCCCGGCCGCAACGGCAGAAAAGACATCCCCGGTGCCCGGCCGGTCGGTGCCGGCATGTTTCACCTTCACAAATTCCGCCTCGTTTTTCCCGCGCTCCAAAACCACGTTTGTCAGGTAGGAGCCCTCCTTCACGCCGGTAATCACCACAGATTTTGCACCCATGAGCCGCAGCATCATCGCCATGTTTAAAAGCTCCCTGCGCGTCCAGCCAGTCTCCTTATAGGACGTCTCCGTCAAAATACATGCCTCGGTCACGTTCGGCGTCACCACGTCGCCCATGCAGACGAGCCGCTTCATCTCCTCGCACATGGCTTCCGTATAGGTGGCATAGGGCACGCCGTCGTCTCCCATGACGGGATCCACGATCACCGAAGTGTGCTCTCCCTTAAGCCGCTCCACCAGGTCGAGGACGATGTCGATCTGGCGCAGGGAGCCTAAAAATCCTGTGGCAATCCCGTCGAAGGAAAGGCCCAGCTCCAGCCATTTTTCCGCAAAGGCCTCCATTTTATCGGTATAGTCGTCGAAAAAGTAGGTGGGGAACGCCGTGTGATTGGAGAGGATCGCCGTCGGAATCGGACAGCACTGGATCCGCATTGCCGCCAGAATGGGAATAACCACTGTCAGAGAACAGCGGCCATATCCCGAGAGATCGTTGATCATTGCAATTTTCTTTTGTCTGTCATATCCCATGTCTTATTCCTTTTTCCTTCCGACCGGAAGTAAGAGCCCGGTCTTTTTTAAGGCCGGGCGCAGGGCCATGTAGAGAACCACCGCAATCACGGAATTGATGACCGCGTTGATGATGGTGGCATACGTCGTCACAGCCATCAGCGCCTTGATGGCCGAGGCCGCCTTATCCGCGTTGGGCGTTAAGAGCGTGTACCAGACGTACTTTAAAACCGGCTCAAATACGCAGTTGACGCCGAGGGCGCAGACTGCGGAGATGGCAGACCACTTAAGCACGTAGCTGTGGGATCTGTCCTTGGAAAGCCCGGCAATTTTATGAGCCACAAAGCCGGCCACCAGGCCGATCACAAGCTTTGTGATAAACGTCCTCGGGGCCGATTCCACATAGCCGCCGGTGATGTCGGCAATGGAGAGGCCGACGGCGCCGGAAAGGCCGCCGTAAACGCCGCCGAGAAGATACGCGGCCAGCACCACGAAGGCATTTCCCACGTGGATCTTCGTCCCTGTCGCCGTGATGGCCGGGAACACCGCGTAGCCGATATAGCAGAGGGCCGCCATCAGGCCGGCCTGGGCAATTCTCTGAAGATTTTCGTTCTTATTTCCTGTCATAACTCATTCCATCCCCTTGTCAAGATTTTTACTGAACCTATCTTAACACTGGTGTGGATTGGTCTGAATATCCAGTTTAGTTTTTTTTATCCAGTCCACAGGCATCGAAGGACTCCACGCAGATCAAAATCCCCTCGGAAAAGGTCATGACGGCCTCCTCCTCGCAAAGCTCATTGCTGACGCAGAGGCTCGGATTCTCAAAAATCGAGATATCCTTTTTAAAAAGCGGATATTTAAAACCCGTGAGGGTGATGCCCTTCACTTCCTGCGTAAACGGCAGGAACGAAATATAGTTTCCGTAGGTTTCGCCTTTCCGATACGTCTTTTTTCCGCAGTTTTCGGCCGGAATCAGGTAAATCCTGTTCTGCTCGTCCCAGATGGAGACGGAAAGCCCGCGCTTCATCCCCTGATAGAGGAGATGGATGTTGGAAAGCTCATGATCCAGCCGCCCGCCGGTGGCACCTAAAATATCCATATGGGTGCAGCCGCGCCGGAAGGCCTCCGAAAAAGCCAGCTCCGTGTCGGCCTCATCCTTTTCCGGCCGGTGGATTGTAAGGCTCACGGCATGATTTTTCTTATATTCCTCCAGCCGGCCCCTGCCGTAAGTATCAAAATCCCCGACAGCCGCGTCGGGACAGATCCCAAGGGTCTCCAGAACCGAAAGCCCGGCGTCCACGGCGATCACCAGGTCATACGTCCGATTCTTCAAAAATTCCCTGGCAAATTCCGCGGAAAGCCTCCCGCCGGATACCATCAGACACCGCTTCATGCTTTCAATTCCTGAAACAGATTCAAAAACTCCCGCACGTTGGCGGCGCTGTCGTTTTTAAAGACTGCCGATCCGGCCACCAGCACGTTGGCGCCGGCCTCAATGACCTCCCTGGCGTTGGCCGCCGAAATGCCGCCGTCCACTTCGATGTCTGTGCAAAGCCCTGCTGCGTTTAACATCCCCCGCAGCTCGCGGATTTTCTTTAACGTATAGGGGATAAACTTCTGGCCGCCGAAGCCGGGATTTACGGTCATTAAAAGGAACAAGTCCGCCTCTTCCAAAACGCAGGAAAGCGCAGAAACCGGCGTGGCCGGGTTTAAGGCCACGGCTGCCTTCATGCCGCACTCTTTAATCTGGTTTAAGGTGCGGTCCAGATGCCGGCAGGCCTCTGCGTGGACGCAGACAATGTCGGCGCCGGCCTTTTTCATGGCCTCCACGTAGCGGCCCGGCTCCTCCACCATCATGTGTACGTCAAACACCTTATCGGTGACGGAGCGGAGCTTTTCGATGACCGGCATTCCAAAGGAAATGCTCGGCACAAAGGCGCCGTCCATCACGTCCAGATGGATGTACTGCGCCCCGGCATCGGCCACGGCCCGCACTTCTTCTCCTAACCTTGTAAAATCTGCTGCCAGAATGGATGGCGCTAAGATAAGCATATCAGTATCTCCTTTTATTCTTCAGTTCTTCGTAAATCAGCCTGTAATTTTCATAGCGGGAGCCGGAAATCTTCCCGTCCCGCACCGCGTCCTTGACGCCGCACTCCCGTTCGCCCACATGGGCGCAGCCAAGAAAACGGCAGTCGGGAAGGAACGGCTCAAATTCCGGAAAGCAGTCCGAAAGCTCTCCCGGCTCCATGCCGTCCACATAGATGGAACTAAAGCCCGGCGTGTCCATCACATACGTGTTTTCCTCCACAAAAAACAGCTCCGAATGGCGCGTCGTATGGCGGCCGCGCTTGATTTTCTCGCTTACGGCTCCTGTCTCCATGGCGGCCTTCGGCTGGATTTTATTGGTAAGCGACGACTTCCCGACGCCGGAGGGCCCGGCGAGAGCCGTCGTCTTTCCCCTTAAAAGCTCCCGGATCTCCAAAATCCCCTCGTCCTCCAGCGTGCTCGTCAGGCGGACGTCGTAGCCGGCCTCTTTATAAATCCCGGAAAGCCTGGCCGCTGCCCCGTCCTTTCCCAGATCCTTCTTATTAAAACAGATGACGGCAGGCACGCCCTGGCGCTCCATCGTCACCAGGAACCTGTCTAAAAGATTCAGGTTCGGTTCCGGCTCCGCGACGGCAAAGACGAGAAGCGCCTGGTCGATGTTGGCGACGGCAGGCCGTATGAGCTCATTCTTTCTGGGAAGGATTTCCGTGATGTTCCCCTCCTGTTCCTCCTCAGAAAGAATGTCAAAGCTCACGTCATCACCCACCAGAGGCTTGATATTCCGGTTGCGGAACACGCCCTTGGCTTTGCATTCATATACCTTCGAGATGCCGTCATGGACATAGTAAAAACCGGCAATCCCTTTGATGATCTTTCCTGTCATTTAGCTGACCTCGAATTCCACAAAGTTCACGTTATAGGAATTCAGAACCTTGTTGTTTGTCAGATCCACGATCTGCACCTCGCCCGTCAGGACGCCGTCAGCGCCGCGGATGTTGGTAAAGCGGATGTCGAGGGTCGTATCGACGCTGTACGTCTTGGGATCTGTTAATTTCGTGTAGACCTCCTCGCCGTTGACCGTCTGCTTTAATCGGATCATGATGGTAATCTCCGACGACGCCGCGCCCGGCCCGTAGGAAACCATCAGCGGATAGCTGGCCTCCAGGGAGGCTAAAAACTGGGTCTTCGGCTTCTCCGGCCCGAGGCTTACGACGTAGTCCACGGCCGAGCCCTTTTCGGCGTCGGAGCCGGCCTCGATGCCCTGGCTGATGATACTGCCCTCTGCCACAGAGGAACTGTGCTCCTTCGTCACCTGTCCCGGCAAAAGCCCTGCCTCGCTTAAAAGCTTCAGAGCCTCTTCCTCTGTTTTTCTTTCCATTTCCGGTACTGTCACAAGCTCGACGGCCGGCCCGGTGCTGACGTATAGCATCACCGTATCGCCGTAAGCCGCCTTATCTGCCGGCTCAAAGCGGATGATATTCCCCTGTTCCACCGTCTCGTTGGCTTCCTCGACGATGGACGTCTTTAATCCCTTGCCCTCCAGAAGGCGCACGGCCGTATCCAGGGTCATCTGTGTAATATTAAGGCTCATCAGGTCGATCTTATCGGAACCGGCGCTCACAACGACGCTCACCTCCGAAAACCGCTGGACAACGGAGCCTGGCTCATTTGCCTGGGAAATGATGTAGCCCTTTTCCACCTCGTCGGAATTTTCCTGGGTCACGCGCATCTCCAGATCGGATTCCTTAAGAAGCTTTTCGGCATCGTCCTGGGACATGCCTTCCACCTTCGGCATCAGGACTTCCTTCTTACTGAGGCTCGCAGACTCTTCCTCGCTGCTTTCCGTCCCGTCTGTGACACTTTCCGTTCCAACCGCCGCCGTAGTCGGCGAGGAACCTCGGTTAAAGACGCCGCCAAGCTTCACAAAAAACACGATGACAACGGCCACAACGATGATTGCCACCAGGACGCCAAGTACGGTCAGCACCTTTTCCAGCTGCGTCGCCTCGTCCGGCTTCTGGATCCGTCCCGCTCCCGGCCGTTTCCCTGTCTCCTGGGAGTCGCGTCTTGCATTCCGCGTCCCGCGGGCATCTGCGCCGGAGCGGCCCCCCGCGCTACGATTTTCCCTGCTGCCGTAAAATTCCCGGTCATCGGAGAAATTCCGGTTGTCTAAAAGGCCATTGTCCTCTCTGACGCCCCGGTCGTCCCGGCTCCGGCCGCCTGTCCGCTCTCTCCCGCCGCGGCCGTCCGTACTGTCTCTCCCGCTTCCGTGGAACTGGATGACCTCCAGCTCCTTCGGGCTTATGGTGATGGTCTGGGACATGGCTTCCTTTGTCTCCTCGTCCATGGCGATGGCCGGATCGTCCGGGTCGATAAGAGCGCGCCTTAAGTCACTGATCACGGCTGCCGCGTTGGGGTACCGGTTTTCCGGCCGCTTCTCCGTACATTTTAAAATAATCTTTTCAAATCCCAGCGGGATCTCCGGATTGTAAATTCCCGGAGGCGCAATGGGCTCCTCCAGATGGGCGAGGGCCACCGTCACCGTATTGTCGCCCTCAAAAGGCACGCGGCCCGTCACCATCTCATACATGGTGATGCCGAGAGAATAAATGTCGCTCCTCTCGTCGCTGTAACCGCCGCGGGCCTGCTCCGGCGAAATGTAATGCACCGAGCCGACTACCGTGGCATTCATGGTCTGGGAGGAAACGGCTCTCGCAATGCCGAAATCCGCCACCTTCACCTTTCCGTCCTTGGAAATCAGCATGTTCTGGGGCTTGATGTCCCGGTGGATGATGTGCTGTTCATGGGCGGCCTCGATGCCCTGGGCCACCTGGATGGCGATGCCGATGGACTCCTTCACGTCGAGGCGGCCTTTTTTCGCAATGTAGCTCTTTAAGGTGATCCCCTCGACAAGCTCCATGACAATGTAGTGAAGCTCGCCTTCGTCCACGACGTCGTAGACGTTCACAATATTGGGGTGGGAAAGCCCGGCCGCCGCCTGGGCCTCCATTTTAAACTTGCTCACAAAGCCGGCGTCCGAGGTAAACTCGGCCTTCAAAACCTTGATGGCCACCAGCCTGTTTAATTTATGGCATTTCGCCTTATAAACGTCCGACATGCCGCCGGAACCGATTTTTTCCAGAATTTCATAGCGGTCCTGAAGCATCATTCCAGTCATCAGCATAGGCTCACCTCACTTATCTGAGGCTCAGCCAGGATGACAGCAATGTTGTCCTTTCCGCCGTTTTCATTGGCCGCTTCAATCAGGTGCCCCGTCTTTTCCTCCAGGGTATCCGTCGTCTTTAAGATCTTCTCAATGCCGGGGTCGTCCACCATGTTGGTGAGCCCGTCGGAGCAGAGAAGGACGCAGTCGCTCTCTCTTAAGGGCACCTCAAAGAAATCCTCATCCACCTGGGGCCCGATGCCCATGGCGCGGGTGATGATGTTCTTATGGCTCTGGTATTCCTCGCTTCCGCGCTTAATTTTCCCGAGGGCAACCATCTCCTCCACCAGGGAATGATCCCTTGTGACCTGCTCTAAGCTGTCCCTCAGAAGGTAAAGCCGGCTGTCGCCCACGTTGGCGACGTACAGCGTGTCATACTGGACCGTGGCTGCCACCAGAGTCGAGCCCATGCCCGTATGCTCCGGATCCTTTGCCGCTTCCTCATAAAGAAGCCGGTTCGTCTCCTCGATGGCCTCCCTTAAGGCAGGCACCACATTTTTCTTTTCCGTTTCCTTCAGGCAGCGGACGACGGTTTCCACCACGAACCGGGACGCATAGTCCCCGGCCTTGTGGCCGCCCATGCCGTCTGCCACGAGAAATAAATTGGAAAGGGGACCCACCGGGTCCACAGAGGCATAGATGGAATCCTGGTTAACCTTCCGAACCATGCCGGTGTCCGTCTGTGCATATGCTCTCATGGGTTATTCCTCCCTTTCTTTCTGTTCCAGATAGCTCTTCCTTAACTGGCCGCAGGCACCGCCGATGTCGCGGCCCATTTCCCTGCGGACGGTCACGTTGATTCCGCGTTTTTCCAGATAATTCTTAAATTCTTCGATGGCCTCCCGCCCTGACTGACGGTAATCCCGCTCCTTGATGGGGTTCACCGGGATCAGGTTCACATGGCCGTGCTGGTCCTTAATAAGCTCCGCCAGCATGGCCGCTTCGTGGAGGTTGTCGTTGACGCCTTTCACGAGGCTGTATTCAAAGGTGACACGGCGGCCGGTCTTTTCATAATAGTACCGGCATGCCTCCAGGATATCCTTAAGCTTATAGCTGTTTGCCACCGGCATCAGAGTCTTTCGGATCTCATCGGTCGGCGCATGGAGCGACAGGGCCAGGGTGATCTGAAGCCCCTCCTCAGCAAGCCGCCTCATCTGCGGCACAAGCCCGCAGGTGGAGACCGTGATGTTTCGCTGGCTGATATGTAAACCGTTTCCGTCGCTTAAGAGGCGGATGAAACGGATGAGATTGTCATAATTATCCATGGGCTCGCCGCTTCCCATGACAACCACGTTGGAAACCCGCTCGCCGATGGAGGCCTCGATCCGGTAAATCTGATCGAGCATCTCTGACGGCTTTAAATTCCGCTCCAGCCCGTCCAGTGTCGACGCGCAGAACCGGCAGCCCATCCGGCAGCCCACCTGGGACGAAATGCAGACGGAATTCCCGTGATGGTATCGCATCAGAACGCTCTCGATGACGTTTCCGTCCTCCAGCGCAAACAGGTATTTTCTCGTCCCGTCAATGCCGGATTCCAGCATGCCGGCCGTCACGAGGGACGTGTACGTGCAGGACTCCTTTAATTTTTCCCGGAAAGCCTTGGAAAGGTTCGTCATATCGTCGATGGTGGGCACCAGTTTCTGGTGCATCCACTGGTAAAGCTGTTTGGCCCGGAAGGGCTTTTCCCCAAGGCTCCCGACAAAGGCCTGGAGCTCGGAAAGCTCCAGGGACTTGATATCTATTTTTTCCATACTTTATTCCTGTTCTTTTCTCTCAAACGCCGCAATGTAAAAGCCGTCGCAGGGGAACACGCCCGGCAGAAGCTGGATCTCATTTTCATGGCACCAGCCCCTTAACGGCTCCGGCAGGAGACCGGAAATCTTCTTTTTCCGAAACGGCAGATTGTTTAAAATCCACGCGGCATTTTCTTCATTTTCCATCCTATCGATGGTGCAGGTGCTGTAAATAAGCGTCCCGCCCGGCTTCACGTACCGCCATACGGCGGAGAGGATTTCCCTCTGGAGCGCCGCCAGCGAGGAAAGGTCGCTCTCCTTTAGACGCATCCGGATATCCGGCTTTTTCCCGATGATTCCCAGTCCCGAACACGGCAGGTCTGCCAGCACAAGGTCTGCCTTTCCCTCTGATTCTGCGTCAAAAATCCTGGCATCGGCTGCCTTTGTCCGCACGTTTGCGAAGCCGCAGCGGGACACATTCTGCTCCACCAGGGAAATCTTATATTCCGTCAAGTCCCTGGCTTCCACAAGGCCGGTGCCGGAAAGCCGGTCGGCCATATCAAGGGTTTTCCCGCCCGGGGCGCTGCAAACGTCCAGAACGAAATCGCCGGACTTTGGCTCTGCAATCACGCCCACGAGGGACGAGCTGAAATCCTGAACGGTAATCCAGCCCTTCGAGAACGCCTCCACCTGATCCAGATAGTCATAGTCCTTTATAGACAGCACAAAACCGGGCCCCCAGTCCTCCGAAACGGAGAGGCCCTGGGCACCCAGGCTCTCTAAAACCGTCTTTCTGGACGCCAGGCTCTGATTGATCCGCACAGAAAGGGGACGCTCCGTGAGAAAGCTTTCCGCAATTTTCTCTGCCGTCTCCCGTCCGTACTCCTTTTCCCACATGGAAAGGATCCAGCCCGGCATCAAAAGCCGCTCTTCCGGCGCCGTGAAGGAAAGACTTCCCTTCTCTCTGGAAATATTCCTCAGAACACCGTTTACAAAGCCGGAAAGGCCGTCAAACCGGCGCTTTTTTGCAAGCTTTACGGCCTCGTTGCAGACGGCCGAATCCGGCACCCGCTCCATGAAAAGAATCTGGTACGCAGACATCCTTAAAATTGTGCGGATCACCGGCTTCATTTTTTTCACCTTCACTTTGGAAAACCGGTCGATGACCGCATCCAGGCGAAGCTGATATTCCAGGGTTCCTTCCGTTACCCTGGTGATAAAAGCCCGATCCTGCTTTTCCAGGTACTGGTATTTCTCCAGGGCCTGGGACAGGATCAGATGGCTGTAATTTCCTTTTTCCATCACTTCCAGGAGAATGTCAAGGACAATCTCCCGGATGTTCGTCTCTTTAGTCACGACGATTTCTTCCTCCAAACAGGATCAGCAGTCTTAAAAGCTGGAGAATCGAGCCTGCGGCCGCTGCCACATAAGTGAGGGCCGCTGCCTTTAAGACCTTCTTCGTCCCGGTCACTTCCTCACCATACAAAATCCCTTGGGCATCCAGAAGCTTTACGGCTCTGGAGGAGGCGTTGAACTCCACCGGAAGCGTCACAAGCTGGAACAGCACGGCAGCCGTAAATAAAAGGATCCCGATCTGGACAAGCGGGGAGCCAAGGCCCCCGAAGATTACACCCAAAAGGATTAACGGCCAGGAAAGCTGTGAGCCGAAATTTGCCACCGGCACAAGGGCACTGCGGATCCGAAGGGGCGCATACTCCTCATTGTCCTGCATGGCATGGCCGCACTCGTGGGCAGCGACGCCGATGGCCGCCACCGACGTGGAGCCGTAGACGCCCTGGGACAGGTTCACCGTCTTCGTCCTGGGATCGTAGTGGTCTGTCAGATTTCCTGAAACCTGGCGGACGGTCACGTCGTAGATTCCCTGGGAAGCCAGAAGCCTTCTTGCGGCATCTGCGCCGGTCATCCCCGTCCGGCTCCCGACTCTGGCGTACTTGCTGTACGTGGAATTTACGCGTCCCTGCGCCCACAGCGACAGCATCACGCCGATCAGCACAAGGATAATCGTCGGGTCAAAGTACATCGGATACATCCCGTATCCATAGCCATAAAGCATATGCATGTCTCCTTTCAAACGAAAAGGCGTTTCAGCCTTTTCCAAGAACCGTCCCATCCGGGACCTGAAAGCCACGAAGGAACGAAGCCGTATCCATCCGCTTCTTGCCCTCAAGCTGAAGCTCCGTAATCGAAAGCAGGCCGCTTCCTGTCTCCACAAGGAGACTGTCCTTTCCTGCGCGGACGCGTCCAGGTTCTTCCCCCTGGCCGCCCGGAAGCACATCGGCCGCCCAGATTTTAAGCGTCTTTCCATTGCAGGACGTATAGGCGCTCGGCCATGGGTTCAGTCCCCGGATCAGCCGCTCGATGGCAGCCGCTTCCATGTTCCAGTCGATCTCTCCCATGGTCTTTTTTAACATCTTCGCATAGGGTGTCGTCGTCTCGCCCTGTTTCCTTGGAACCACCGTCCCGTTTTCCAGGCCGGAAAGCGTCGATAAAATTAACTTCCCGCCAAGACGGCTCAACTTGTCAAACAGGCTCCCGCCCGTCTCCTTTTCCTCCAGACGGATTTTTTCCATCTCCAGGATATCTCCCGTATCCAGCCCTTCATCCATCTGCATGGTGGTGACGCCGCTCTCCTCTTCGCCGTCGATGACGGCCCACTGGATCGGCGCCGCGCCGCGGTATTTGGGAAGCAGGGAGGCATGGACGTTGACGCAGCCGTATCTTGGGATTTCCAGGATTTCCTTCGGAAGGATCTGGCCGAAGGCCACAACGACGATCACCTCCGGCTCAAGGCTCTTTAAAACCTCGATAAATTCCGGCTCCCTGGCCTTTACCGGCTGGTAAACCGGAATCCCGTATTCCAGGGCTTTTTCCTTCACCGGCGTCATGAGCACGGCCTTTCCGCGCCCCTTCGGCTTATCCGGCTGCGTAACGGCGGCGATGACCTCATGGCCGCCCGTTACCAGGGCCTCTAAGGTGGGGACTGCGAAATCCGGCGTCCCCATGAAAATGATTCTCATACTCTATTCTTCCTCTCCTGCGGCCGTATCCATAAGCTCGCCCTCTACCATATCCACATAAAGCTTCCCGCTTAAGTGGTCGCATTCGTGGCAGATGCATCTTGCCAGAAGCTCCGTCCCTTCCAGGACGTACTCCTCCATGTTTTCATTGAAGGCCTTTACCTTTACATAGTTCGGGCGCGTCACCTGCCCGCTTTTTCCCGGGACGCTTAAGCATCCTTCCGCCCCGGTCTGGCTCCCGTCGGTCTCCAGGATTTCCGGGTTAATGAGGACGTACTGGTTTCCGTCGTCCACGTCGATCACCACGATCTGCTTGCGGATCCCCACCTGGGGCGCAGCCAGCCCGCAGCCGTTGTTGTCATACATTGTCTCAAACATGTCCTCAATCAGCTCTCTCGTGCGCTCCGTCATCTCCTTTACGGGCTTGCACTCCTTTGTGAGAATTTCATCTCCGATTGTCCTAATCTGCCTGATCGCCATGTCTTTTATCCTTTCTATCCGTCATACTGAATCATTACGTTTTTGCAGGAATCCCGGTTTTCCTCCCATTTCTGGGCAAGACTCCTGATTCTTAATAGTATATCATAATTTTCGTGCTTAATATATAAAATTTTTCTGTAAATATCATTAACTTTATAAAGGGCCGCGTTCACAGGGCCGATGAACCTGGCGCCCGTGCCCTGGTACCTCTCCGAAAGCATATGAAACAGGCTGTCAGCCGCCAGGGAAAGCTCCCTTTCGTCCGGCGAGGAAAGCTGGATCCCCAGAAGCCCCACGGCAGGCGGGTACCCCATCAGCTTCCGGTACAAAAACTCCTGTTCATAAAAGGCGCCGTAATCCTGGGCGGCCGCCGTGCGGATTGCATAATGATCCGGCGCATACGTCTGGATCACCACGTCGCCGGCACGTTTTCCGCGGCCGGCGCGGCCGGAAGCCTGGACAAGCAGGTCGAAGGTGCGCTCCGAGCTTCTGAAATCCGGCGCATTTAACGAAAGATCGGCCGCCATGATCCCCACCAGGGTCACGTTTGGGAAATCATGTCCCTTTACGATCATCTGTGTCCCGATTAAGATGTCGGCGTCGCCCTCCAAAAAGGCCTGAAGGATTTCCTCATGGGCGCCTTTCTTAGCCGTGGTGTCGGCGTCCATCCGCAGGATCCTGGCCGACGGGAACTCCCGTTTCGCAAACTCCTCCAACTTCTGCGTCCCCGTCCCGAAGGCCGCAATGTAGGGCGAACCGCACTGGGGGCATTTTTCCGGCATCGGAACCTCATAGCCGCAGTAATGGCATTTTAACCGCCCGTCCCGGTGGTAGGTGAGGCTCACGTCGCAGTGGGGACAGCGGACGGCTTCACCGCAGGAGCGGCAGGAAACAAAGTTGGCATAGCCGCGGCGGTTCATGAACAGCATGATCTGTTCTTTTTTCTCCAGCCGTTCCTCCATCATGGACTTTAACTTCCTGCTGAACACCGAGCGGTTTCCCGAGGATAGCTCTTCCCGCAGATCCACCACATGAACGGCAGCCAGATGGCTCTCCTCCTTTGCCCGTCTGGTGAGCGGAAGAAGCCGGTACCTGCCCTGCTCTGCCATGTAAAAGCTCTCTAAAGACGGCGTGGCGGAGCCTAAAACCAGGCTGGCCCCGTTCATCTGCGCCCGCATTTCGGCCACCTCCCTGGCATGGTACCTGGGTGAAGTCTCGCTTTTATAGGCGCCCTCGTGTTCCTCGTCGATGATGATGAGGCCAAGGTGCTCAAAGGGCGTAAAAAGGGCGGAGCGCGGCCCGATCATGATGTCGATCTCACCGGCCCTTGCCCGCTCCATCTGGTCGTACCGCTCGCCGGACGACAGCCTGGAGTTGATGATGGAAACGCGGCTCCCGAACCGCCTGTAAAACCGCATGACCGTCTGGTAGGTCAGGGAAATTTCAGGAATCAGGACAATGGCCTGCCTGCCTTTTTCTAACACATGGGCAATGAGCTCCATGTACACCTCTGTTTTCCCGCTTCCGGTGATCCCGTAAAGCAGATACGTTCCCCTCATTCCTGAATCGTAGTCGGAAAGGACGGCGTCCGCGGCCGCCTGCTGTTCCATGTTCAGGCGCACCGTGTTCCCATCGGCGTTTCCGCCGGAAAATGGGATCCGCCGGTTTTCCTTCGTCTCCACCGCAATAATGCCCTTTTCCTCAAGGGGCTTTAACGCCGCCATGGTAAGGCCCAGCTTCTCCGAAGAAAGGCGGTAGGGAAGCTCTTCGTTTTCCAAAAGCGCCTTGTAAAGCCGCATCCTGGCCTTGAACCGTTTCCTCTCTGCCTCGGAAAGGAGCTGTGAGAGCTCCTCCTTTGTTTTTAAGCTCCGGATCGTCTTTTCTTCCCTGGGCTTCACCTTCGTTTTGACCGGCAGCACCGTTTTTAGGGCCTGGTTCATGGTGGAGCCGTACCGCTCCTTCATCCACCAGGCCAGACAGACCATCTGCTCCTGAACCGGGACGGCGCCGCTCACCGTATCCAGGATTTCCTTTGTCTTTTCAGGTGCAAAGGACGGCTGAGTGGTGACGGCCACCACATAGCCCTTCCTCTCCCTGTCGCCTTTCCCAAAGGGGATTAACACCTGGGAGCCCACATGGATCTTTCCTTCCAGGCGCTCCGGGATCCGGTACTGGAACACCCGGTCTACGTTTTTGGTGGAGATGTCGATGATGATATCTGCGTATGTCTGTCCCATGTCCCGGCTCCTTTCTCTTTTTTGCTCCGGCTTCTCTGCCCGGCCGGGCTTCCGTGGCCGGCCATTTTTGCCCAGTGCCTTTGGCCGGCCATGTTATCCTGGGCTTCCGGCTCCCCGCCATGGGAACCGGCTGCTTTTGCCCTGCTCTCCCGGCCGGCCGTCTTCCGCTTACATCTCCGGCCCGGCCGCCTCTTTTAAGCGGTCCGCCAGCTCGAAAAGCCCCATGCTGTTGGAACCTTTTATGAGGACGCAGTCGCCCTCCGAAAGTTCATTCTCCAGGAAGCGTTTCAGCTCTTCCTTATCTTCAAACTCCACAATTTCCGTATCCGACACGGCGCGGGCGGAGTCCGCCAGTATATGACAGGAGGGCCCGAGCGTCACAATCAGATCGAGGCCGGCTCTTCCTGCATACTCCCCGACTTCCCGGTGGGCTTCCTCAGTCTTTTCGCCAAGCTCCTTCATATCGGCCAAGACTGCCACATGGCGGCTGCCCTTTTTTAAGGTCAGGAACACGTCGATGGCCGCCTCCATGGAAGCCGGGCTTGCGTTGTAGGAATCGTCGAGGATCGTCATCCGCGCGCCGGCATAAACCTGCTGGCGGTGGGCAAAGCCGGTGAACGTAGAAAGCCCGGCGGCCGCCTGTTCCATGGACATGCCCATAAGGACGCAGACGGCCATGGCCGCCATGGCGTTTGAGACGTTATGAAGCCCCATGACGCGAAGCTTCACCGGACAGCGGCTTTCGCCGTAAACGGCCGTAAATTCCGTCCGCCCGTCTAAAAGGCGGATGTCCTCGGCCTTAAAGTCGCAGGTCTCCCCCATGCCGTAGGTGACGGTACGGATGCCTTCCCGCCCTTTGATGTCCTTTAACATGTCGTCGTCGCCGTTTAAGATCAGGACTCCGCCTTCCTTTAAGCCGTCCTGGATCGTGAGCTTTTCACGGCGGATGTTTTCTCTGGAGCCAAGCTGTTCGATGTGGGCAATGCCGATGTTTGTGATGACGGCCATGTCGATCCGGGCAATCTTTGCAATCACCGTCAGCTCGCCGGGCTCGCTCATACCAAGCTCGATGACGCCCACCTGATCGTCCTTTGAAATTTCGGAGATGGTAATCGGCACGCCCACCTGGCTGTTTTGATTGGCGCGTGTTTTAAATACCTGAAACCCGGCCGAAAGGGCCGCGGCGATCATCTCTCTTGTGGTCGTCTTCCCGACGCTTCCCGTCACGCCAACAAGCGGCAGGGAGAGGCGGTTTCTCATATAGCGGCCGATGTCCTGAAGCGCCTTTTTCGTGTCCGCGACGCGGATTAACGCCTTGCCTTCAAAGCTTCCGGAAATTTCCTCGCTTGTGAGGGAGGCCGCCGCGCCGTTTTCAAAGGCCTGGCCGATGAAGCGGTGGGAATCCACCTTTTCGCCCAAAAGCGGGACAAACAGATCGCCGCCCTTCATGTTCCTGGAATCCAGGCTGATGCACCGAAGGGGCGTATCCTGGCTTCCGCAAAGAAGCGTCCCCCCGGTCGCCTCTAACATTTCTTTTACTGTCTTGTTTTCCATTTACGCCAGCTCCTTTGCCGTTTCTTCCACCACTTCCCGGTCCAGGAAATGATGGCGCACGCCCTCGATCTCCTGATAGTCCTCGTGGCCCTTTCCGATGATGGCGATCATGTCGCCCTCTTCGGCATGTTTCATCGCATAGGCAATGGCCTCCCGCCTGTCGGGAATCACGATGTACTTCCCATCGGTCTTTGCCATGCCGGCCTCAATATCCTTTATGATGTCCTCGTTTTTCTCATACCTGGGGTTGTCGGCCGTCAGGATGTTAAAATCCGCCATGCGGCCGCCGATTTCTCCCATGGAATAGCGCCGCTCCTTTGCCCGGTTTCCGCCGCAGCCAAAGACGCAGACAAGGCGCTTCGGATGGTAATCCCTGAGCGTGGACAGCAGACTTTCCATGCTGACGGCATTGTGGGCGTAGTCGACGATGACGCTGCAAATTCTGGAGACGTAGGCGATCTCCATGCGCCCGTCCACGCGGACGTTTTCCAGGGAATGAAGGAGCGCCTGCTTCGTTTCCTCGGAAAGCGTCCCGTCTTCGCCTTTCAGTGCCAGGCTGCACACGGCCAGCGCCGCCAGGGCGTTGTCGGCATTGAATTTTCCCGGCATCCCCACGCGGACACGGCCAGAAAGGAGCCCCTTCATGTCAAACTCGATCCCGACAAATTCATGGTCCGAGGCATAATGAAGGTTTCCTCCCGTAAAATCTGCCTCTCCCTCCAGCGCATAGGTAATAAGGCGGCAGGAGGCGTCCTTTACAATCTCCTCATAATGGTCTGTCATGCGGTTTACAAGGCCGGTGCGGCAGGCCGTAAGGAGCCGTGATTTATAGTAGAGATATTCCTCAAAGCTTTCATGTTCCTTCGGCCCGATGTGATCCGGCGAAATGTTGGTGAACATGCCGTAGTCGAAGGTAATCCCGCCAACCCGGTTTAACATGAGCGCCTGGGAGGAAACCTCCATCACCACGTACTGACAGCCTGCATCCGCCATTTTTGCAAAGTATTCCTGAAGCACATAGGATTCCGGCGTCGTGTTGGAGGTCGGGTATTTTTCCTTCCCGATCACAGCGCCGTTGGTTCCGATGAGGCCCACCTTTTTCCCGGCTGCCTCCAGGGCCGCCTTTACCATGTGGCTCGTCGTCGTCTTTCCCTTGGTTCCGGTGATGCCGATCATCACCATCTTTTCCGCCGGGTAGCCAAACCTGGCGGCGGAAAGCTCGGCAAGGGCCATACGGCCGTTTTTTACTTTCAGAACCGTCGCGTCCTCCGGCGCCTTTACGTCCTCTTCCACCACGAGGATCCTGCATCCGGCAGCCAGGACGTCTGGGATAAATTCATGAGAATCCCTGACGCTTCCCTTGATGCAGACGAATACCGTGTTTTTTCCTGCTTTCCTGGAGTCGTAAACCACTTCCTCCGCCGGGCTGTCCAGGCTCCCCTGCACCAGCTCGTAGTCCATCCGTTCTAACCAGTCTCTGATTCTCATACTTCCCTCCGGTTCTCAAAATGTGATGCGCCGCGGCAAAGGGCCGGACGATATCTGCCGTTTCCGGCATCCGTCCCGCCCCTTTGCCATTTCACGCCATGGCGTTTTTTGTCTGTTCCTCTTCTTAAGCCGGCGTACCGTGGCCTAGAAAAGTCCGGTAATCTTTCCGTCTGCGTCCACGTCGATGTTGTCGGCTGCCGGTTTTTTCGGCAGTCCCGGCATCGTCATGATGGCGCCTGTCAGGGCGACGACAAAGCCGGCGCCGGCGCTCACATAGACGTCGCGGACATTTAAGTCAAAGCCCTCGGGACGGCCAAGCTTCGTCTGGTCGTCGGAGAGGGAGTACTGGGTCTTTGCCATGCAGACCGGATAGGAGCCGAAGCCCATGTCCGTGATCTTTGCGATGGCCTTCTTGGCCGCCGGGGAGTAAACCACCTTGCCGGCGCCGTAAATCTCTTTTGCAACCGTCTCGATCTTCTCGGAAATGCTCATCTCGTCGGGATAAAGCGGCGCAAAATGGCTTTCTTTTGTCTCTAAGGTCTGAATCACTTTCTCAGCCAGATCCATGCCGCCGTCTCCGCCCTTGGCCCATACTTCGGACAGGGCAAACTCGCAGCCTCTCTCCTCACAGAAGTTCTTAATGAATTCGTACTCTGCCTCTGTGTCCGTTAAGAAGGAGTTTAAGGTCACGACAACCGGGACATGGTATTTCTGGATGTTCTCAATGTGTTTTTCCAGATTTACAATGCCCTTCTTTAAGGCGTCCAGGTTCTCCTCGGAAAGCTGATCCTTGGGCACGCCGCCGTTGTATTTTAATGCGCGCACCGTCGCAACAAGGACAACGGCATCCGGCTTTAAGCCGGCCTTGCGGCATTTGATGTCGAAGAATTTCTCTGCACCCAGGTCTGCGCCGAAGCCGGCCTCGGTCACAGTGATATCGGCAAGCTTCATGGCCGTCTTCGTGGCCTTTACGCTGTTGCAGCCGTGGGCGATGTTGGCGAAGGGGCCGCCGTGTACGAGGGCGCCCGTATGCTCTAAGGTCTGGATCAGGTTCGGCTTCATGGCATCCTTAAGAAGGGCGGCCATGGAACCCACAGCGTTAAGCTGTTTTGCCGTTACCGGCTCCCCTGCAAAATTATATGCGACGATGATCTTTCCGAGACGCTCCTTTAAGTCCTCCATGTCATTTGCCAGGCAGAGGATCGCCATGATTTCCGAGGCCACGGTGATGACGAAATGATCTTCACGGACGACGCCGTCCGCCTTTGCGCCGAGGCCGATGACGATGTTTCTGAGGGCGCGGTCATTCATGTCCAGGCAGCGTTTCCATAAAATCTGCCTCGTGTCAATGCCGAGGGCATTGCCCTGCTGGATGTGATTGTCAAGAAGGGCCGCAAGCAGGTTGTTGGCCGTCGTGATGGCGTGGAAATCGCCGGTGAAATGAAGGTTTAAGTCCTCCATCGGCACCACCTGGGCATAGCCGCCGCCGGCAGCGCCGCCTTTGATTCCAAAGCACGGCCCAAGGGACGGCTCCCTGAGCGCCAGCATGGTCTTCTTTCCTGCTTTCGTCAGCGCCTGGGCAAGGCCGATGCTGGTGGTCGTCTTTCCCTCGCCGGCCGGCGTCGGGTTGATGGCCGTCACGAGGACGAGCTTCCCGTCCGGCCTGTCCTTCACCTCGTTCCAGAGCTCGTCGGTGATCTTCGCCTTATACTTTCCGTAAAGCTCGAGATCGTCCTCCGAAATCCCGTACTGTACCGCCACTTCCTTGATTGGAAGCATCTCGGTTTCCTGTGCAATCTGAATGTCTGTTTTCATCTTCCCTCTCTCCTTTGTCTCATTTAGTATCCGCCTTCTAAGAACGCCTCAAACTCCTCCATGGACATCAAAACTTTCCTCGGCTTCGTGCCTTCCTCTTCCCCGACGACGCCTGCCTCGGCAAGCTGATCCATGATCCTGGCCGCCCGGTTGAAACCGATTTTGAACATCCGCTGGAGCATCCCAATGGAGGCCTTGTCCTTCTCTATGATGAACTTCCCGGCATCAGGGAACAGCACGTCGCGCTCGTTTCCGCCGTCTGCGCCGCCTCCCTGGACAGGCTGGTTCATTTTTGCTTCAACTTCCCTGCTGTAACTGCCTTCCGTATTCTGTTCCTTTAAGAAATCTGTCACCCGCGACACTTCTCCATCCGAGACGAAGGCGCCCTGGACGCGCACCGGCTTCGGATAGCCGGACGGGTAAAACAGCATATCGCCGTTTCCAAGGAGCTTTTCCGCTCCGTTCATGTCGATGATCGTCCTGGAGTCCACGCCGGACGCCACGGAGAAGGCGATCCTCGACGGCACGTTTGCCTTGATGACGCCGGTGATGACGTTGACCGACGGCCTCTGGGTCGCAATCACAAGATGGATGCCGGCTGCCCGGGCAAGCTGTGCCAGACGGCAGATGGCGTCTTCCACTTCATTGGATGCAACCATCATAAGGTCTGCCAGCTCGTCGATGATGATGACGATCTGCGGCAGCTTATTTGGAATTTCCTCTGCCGGGACGTCTCCGGCTTCCTCGATTTTCTTAATCCGCGCATTGTAGCCCTTGAGGTCACGGACGTTGCAGTCGGCAAATTTCTTGTACCGTTCCGTCATCTCCGCCACGGCCCAGTTTAAGGCACCGGCCGCCTTTTTGGGATCCGTCACGACGGGGATTAACAGATGGGGGATCCCGTTGTAGACAGACAGCTCCACCACCTTCGGGTCAACCATGATGAGCTTTACGTCCTCCGGTGACGAATGGTAGAGGAGACTCATAATCATCGTGTTGATGCCCACGGATTTTCCCGAGCCGGTCTGGCCGGCAATTAAAAGATGGGGCATCTTCGCCAGGTCAGCCACAATGGTCTGGCCGCCGATGTCTTTTCCGACGGCAAAGGCCAGCTTGGATGGGTGCTTTTTAAATTCATCGCTCTCCAAAAGCTCTCTTAAGTAAACAATGCTGTTGGTCTTATTGGGCACCTCGATTCCCACGGCCGCCTTTCCCGGGATCGGCGCCTCGATACGGATGTCAGCCGCCGCCAGGTTCAGTTTAATATCGTCCGCCAGGGCCAAAATCCGGCTCACCTTTACGCCCTGTTCCGGGTGCAGCTCATAGCGCGTGACCGTAGGGCCGCAGCTGATGTTGGTGACGGTGACGCCGACGCCGAAATTCCGCAATGTCTGCTGGAGCTTGATGGCCGTCTCCTTGTATTCCTTATCGGAAAACTCGCCGGAACTTCCTTTTTTCCTGGTTAAAAGCGTCATCGGCGGGTAAACATACTCTTTTTTCACCTTTTCTTCGGCCTTTTCAATCTCCGCGCGGACGGAGCTCTCGCTGTCCGCCTTCTCTGCGGCGGCCTGCTTTCTTGCTTCCATTTTCTTTTTTACGATCTCTTCCGTGTCGGTCTCGATGACCTTTCCCGAGGCCGTCACTACGGTCTTGCGTTCTTCCGGCGTGTGGAAAATGCCGGAGTCTTCTACTACGGGAACCGGCTCCTCAAAGGACGGTTTCGGCGCACTTTCCGCCGTCTGTTTTTCAGAAAGCCGCCCTTCGCTTTCAAAGGAAGGGGCCGAAAACAGCTCCATTTCCTCCAGTGTCCTCGTATCGCGGCTCACGAAGACATCCTCGTCCACCCGCGGGCGGGAAAGGGAGATGTCCTCCTCGAAGGGAACTTCGTCTTCGTCTGCCGCAAAACTGGTTGGCGGCGCCGCAATTTTCCCGACAAAAATGTCGGCCGGATCCGGCATCTGGATTTTTTCCTGTGCCTGCATGGCCGCTGCCGGTTCTTTTTCCGGCTCCGAAGCCGCAATCGCCGGCTCTTCCCGCAGTGCTTCCGGTGTTTCTTCCATGACAGCCGTCTGCACATCCTTTGACAGATCCGTGGAGTTTAAGTTGACGCCGTGAACCTTCTGTTCTTCTTTTAAGAGGCGCCGCTCCTCGCGGATCTCTTTTCTCCTGTCATAATCCTCCCTGGCATACTGGTACGCCTTCCCGCCGCCGGTTTTCACCGCCGATACAAAGGATTTCTCCGTGATGCAGACAAGACAGATAATAAGGGCCAGAAGAAGAATCAGATAGGAACCGATGGTTCCAACTGCCGTATGTAAGAGCACCACAAGGGCGCCGCCAATAATGCCGCCGCCCATGCCGCTCTCGCCTGCCGTTTCATAAATTTCCTTCAGTGTCTGTCCCTCTGTGTAGCCGCCGCCGAACACAAGCTGGGCCAGCCCGCAGAGGACTAAAAGGAGCACCTCCACCGCCAGCATTTTATAGACGGCGCGGATGTTGCCCTTGTTCGATGCATAAAAAATCATGCCTGCCGTTAAAAGCACCGGGGCGATATAGCCGATGGAGCCGAACACGCCAAGCATGATCTGGCTTAAAAAATCCCCGATGAACCCGCAGATATGAAAGTTGCTTAAAAATAAGAAAACAGAGACTGCAAAGGTTCCCAGTATTGCCACTTCTGACTGGAGAAAGCCTGTCTCCTGTTTTTTTCCTGTACGCTTTGCCGTGCTTTTCTTTGAGGTCGATGCTGTTTTTTTCTTACTGCTGCTGCCTGCCAAACCGAAGCCTCCCTTAATAGAACTCCAGGCCGAAGCCTTCTTGGTTTAGTATAGCTTAAATGAGCCTAAATTGCAACCGGAATCAGAACGCAGGTTCTTTTTGGGGGCTGGGAAGGCACTATTTCCCATCAATCATCTCATACAGCTTAGAAAGCGCCTCCCGGATTCCGCCCACCTCGTTAATCAATCCCTTTTCCACCGCATCCTTTCCAACCAAAACTGTCCCCAGATCCTTTGTCAGCATCTTCGTGTTGTGCATCAGACCTTTTAACTCTTCATGGGAAATTCTGCTGTGGCCTGACACAAAGCTTAAGATCCGCTCCTCAATCATCTCGAAATACTCATACGTCTGGGCCGTGCCGATCACCATGCCCGTCATCCGCACCGGGTGCACCATCATGGTACCGGTGGGGACGATAAAGGAATAATCCGTCGCTACGGCCAGGGGAACGCCGATGGAATGGCTGTCGCCGATGATAAGGGATACCGTCGGCTTGCTTAAGGAGGCCAGCATCTCCGCGAGGGCCAGGCCGCAGCTCACATCCCCGCCCACGGTGTTGATGAGGACGAGGACGCCCTCGATGTCCTCATCGTCCTCCACCTCCGCAAGCTTCGGCAGGATATGTTCATACTTTGTCGTCTTTGTGCTGCCGGACAGATTTTCATGTCCCTCAATCTCACCGATGATGGAGAGCAGGTGGATGCGCCCCTTCTTTGCGCCTCCCAGGGTGAGCTGGCCGTTTTCCCGGATCCGCTCCTCTTCTTCCTTTGTCTTATCGCCGGAAGATCTGCCCGCTCCGTTTTTTGCCTCCATGACGGCATTTCTTCTCTCCGCCTGAAGCGCCGGGACGCGCCCGGTTTCCCGTTCCCGAAAAGCCAGATCCTCTTCTCCGCCGTAGCCGAACCATGGGCCAAACATGTTTTCCATACAAAAAAATCTCCTTTCCCACACAGTTTTCCTTAGTTTGTGTGGAAAAGGAGATTTTATTCTGCTTATATATATGATCAGTCGCCGATCACGTTGACGATCCGAAGCGGGGTCCTGTAATTCCATGTGGAAATCTTGATTCCGCTTCTCTTGCTTGCCGCATGGATGACCTGTCCGTTTCCGATATACATCGACACATGGTTAATGGTACCGCTGCTGTTTCCGTAGAAAATCAGGTCGCCGGGCCGCATCTCGCTGGACTTGATCCGCTTCCCTCTCTGAGCCTGGGAGCCGGAATAATGCGGCAGGGAAATGCCGAAATGTTTCATAACCGACATGGTAAATCCGGAACAGTCGGCGCCTTTTGTAAGGCTCGTGCCACCCCATACATACGGATTTCCAAGGAACTGCATCGCATAGTTGACGATCTGGCTCCTCAGAGACGCCTTCTCTTCGGCCGGCGAGAACTTAATGGCCTCGGCCAGCGCATACCGCACGTCCACATAATCAGTGGACACGTATGCCGAAGTGATCTCATTGCTTCCGTCGCCTTCGCCGCCTTCATCAAATTCGATCTGCACCCAGCCGTCTAACTGCTGGAGCACATGGTACCGCTCGTTGTTGGAAATCTGTGTCCAGATCTTTGCGTCCGTGGACGGCTCCGTCCTGGCGTTCAGCCGGTCGGTGCTCACGACGGCCATCAGCTCCGCGTGCTCCATGGCCGCCTGGCGGGCCGCGTCGCCGGTCAGGATATAGTCGCCTTTCACATAGCCTGTCAGGTTCCCGGAACGGATCTTGTACCAGCCGTCCGTCTCTTCCAGAATCTCACAGCCGGCATAGCTTGGCAGCTTTCCGATAATCTTTCCGTCTGATTCGCTGGCCGCATCCCGGATATTCAGGTAATTCGTCACGTTGGAGACGCCGGGATTGTTGTAGTAATTTAACACCATGGCCTTTAAATCCAGCTTCCTGGCCTCGTTGAGGCCGAACCGCTTTTCTGCATAGTCCATGGAGATATAGCCGCCGGGAATCTGATACCAGCCGTCCTCCTGGCCTAAAATTTCATACCGCTCGCCCTCTAAGCACTGACCAACCACGTTGGACTGGGTGGACGGTTCCTCGCGGATATTTAAGTTGTCCGTCAAAACGACAGCCAGATCCGTCACAAGGGACGCCGCTTTTTCCCTGGCTGCATCGCCGGTAATCACATATTCTGAACTCACATACCCTTCAATGCCGCCGGAAGTCACATGGTACCAGCCGTCTAACTCCTCCATAATCTGACAGGCGCTTCCGTCAAGGAGCTTTCCGACCACCTGGGAGCCTGTCTCCGGGCTTTTCCGCATGTTCAGGTAGCCGGATACCTGCACCATCCCGAGATTCGCATAGGAGTTCACCACATTCTGCACGTCCTCCTCATGCTTTTTCTGCGCTTCAGCCGCCCTGGACTCAGCCTCGGCTTCTCTGGATGCCGTCACCTCGTCCACCGTCGCCGTCACGGTCTCTGCGGACGTCTCCGGATCGCCTTCCTCTCCTGTTTTTATAAAGCGGCTCCCGAACCAGATGCCGCCGGCCACGACGCAGACGGCCGCTGCCGCCGCAATGTATTTCCAGTACGGATTCTGATTCCGCTTCCTGCGTGCCTTATTGATGGAAGCCATATAATCCACCGGCTTCTTGTCATCGAACATGTTCTTCTCTCCTCTGAAATTCTGTCTTGTCGTCAGCGCCGGATCTTCTCCGGCAAAAATCACCTGCATACAAGTTTACCATAAAAGAGGAAAAAATGCAAAAATAAATTCTTACGAAAGTGTGAAATTATTAAGAAAGTGTTTTCCTACGCGTCCTGCGGCAGACTGCCGTATATGGAAAAACCGTCTGACGTTCCCGCCAGACGGCCTTTCCCCTTTATAGTACGTCCCGGTACACCCGGAGTACGTTCTTATAAAAAATCTTTTCGATCTCAGAATCCGTAAACTTCTCGGCCGCCAGCTTGTCGGCCAGAAGCCCCATGTCCTGAGCGCCCTTCATTTCAAAGGAAATCGGCGTCCCGTCAAAATCAGAGCCAAGGCCTACGGCGTCAATGCCGCCCACCTTCTTAATATGGCGGATATGGTTCACCACATCGTCCAGGGAAACCTGATACTCATTTCCCGGATTTCCCCATTTATCCGCATCACGAAGGAACGACGGGCAGTAGTTCATACCGATGACGCCGCCTTTTTCGGCGATGCCCCGGATCATCTCATCCGTCAGGTTCCGCACATGGCCGCAGACAGCACGTGCATTGGAATGGCTTGCCACAAACGGCTTTCTGCTGTGGGCAATCACGTCAAAGATCCCCTTGTCGCCGAGATGGGACACGTCGGCGATCATACCGAGCCGCTCCATTTCCTCCAGGAATTCAAAGCCCCGCTCCGTAAGCCCATGCTCCGTCTCCGGTGCGAAAGTGCCCGCGTGGGGCCCTGTCATATGTACCTGATTTGGCCAGGCCAGCTCGTTTTGATAATTCCACGTAAACGTGAACATCCGCACGCCCAGCTCATAGAAAATCCGGAGATATTCCGGCTTTCCCTCGCAGACGGCGCCCTCTTCCATCGTAAGCATGGCAGACATGCGCCCTTTCTTCTGATTTTCCTCGATGTCCGCAAAGCTCTTTACAATGCCGATCCGTTCCGGGTATTTCCGCATTTCCGCAAAAAACAGGTCGGCAAGGCGGAACGCGTACTCCGGAGGGGACATGATCCCTTTGATCTCCTCCAGCGGAGTAAAGATGGCAAAATTCTGGACAAGGTAATCTCCCTTTTCCATCTTTGAGAGGTCGATGTGCAGATCGTTTTCGGCGATAGAGACCGCCTCTCCCTTCTGTTTTTTGGCATACAGCTCCAGAATGGTGTCGCAGTGCATATCCACAACTTTCATATCTGATTCTCCCTTTCTTTTGGCAGTTCTCAACGACTATCTTACTATCTGCCGCCGGAAAGTTCAAGGGCTTTTCGCGCTTATTCGCTCCGCAGGGCCTCGATGGGATTAAGCCTTGCTGCGCGGGCCGCCGGCATGTAGCCGAAGATCAGGCCGATACCCACGGATACGGAAAAGGAGATGATTACGGCCGACGGCGTCGGCGTGGACGGGATTCCAAGCAGGTTCCCAAGCCCTGTCGTAGCCGCAGAGCCGACGATAATGCCGATGATGCCGCCGATAGAACTGGTGACGGCCGCCTCAATGACAAACTGCTGCATGATGACGCGCCGCTTGGCTCCCAGGGCCTTCCGGATGCCGATTTCCCTAGTACGCTCCGTCACGGACACCAGCATGATATTCATGACGCCGACGCCTGCCACGAGAAGGGAGATCCCGGCAATGCCGCCGAGCATGGCCGACATCATGGCGATCTGCTCGTTTAAGGTATCCATAAGCTCGCTCATGGCCGTGACATGGAAGAAATCGTCGCTCTTTAATTTGTCCAGCAGAAAGTCTTCCAGAGCCGATCTGCACTGGCTGCTTTGACTGACATCCGCCGATGTAAATATGTAGTTGGTAATAACGGCATTCCGCGACATCTTCACGGCCCGGCTGTACGGGATCCAGACGAAGTCATCGGTGCAGCCGTCATCAAAATCGCTCAGATCCTCGGTCTGCTGTTCCACGACGCCGACAATCTGATACGGTTCACCGTTCAGCTTGATATTCTCCCCGACAGCCCTCTCGCTGCTTCCGTAAAGCTCGGAAGCCACATACGCGCCGACAACGGCCACCTTCTGCCGCGCAGCCATATCCGAATAGAGCAGGTTCCTGCCGTAAGCGATCTCATAGCCCTGAATATCCAGGTATTCTTCGCTGTACCCGCCCACGGATGTGGCATCCATGGTGTCAGAGCCATGCTTGACCGTGACATTCACCGACACGTTCGGCGACATCTGGGCAAAGAGATCCTGATGTTCCTCATAAAACTCATAGAACTCGTCGACATCTATGGTTCTGGAGGCCAGAGCCGTATAATTCACGTTGATCTTATTCATGCCCATGCTGGCGAAGCTCTCCACCATGTAGGACATCTGCCCGTTGACGATGCTCACCAGGATAATGACGGAGGCAACGCCGATGATGATCCCGAGCATCGTAAGAAAAGAACGCATTTTGTTGCCCCAGATGCTCCTTAAGGCCATTTTAAATGATTGCAGCATATTCCTTTACATCTCCGTCAAAATTGATCTTCCCGTCATGGATCCTGACAACACGCCTGGCCTCCATGGCAATGGAGCTGTCATGGGTAATCATGACGATGGTGTTGCCCTCGTCGTTTAATTTCTTAAAGAAGTCCAGCACCTCTCTTCCCGTCCTGGAATCCAGGGCGCCCGTGGGCTCGTCGGCAAGAAGCAGGGACGGCTCGGCCGCCAGGGCTCTTGCAATGGATACCCTCTGCTGCTGGCCGCCGGAGAGCTGGTTCGGATAATTCTTCCATTTTTCCTTTAAGCCGACACGCTCCAGGGACTCCAAAGCCCTCTCTCTCCTGTCCCAGGTGTCCATCCCGGCATAGAGAAGAGGAAGCTCGACGTTTTCCAGAAGGTTTAATTTCGGCAAAAGGTTGTACTGCTGGAACACGAAGCCGATCATCTTGTTGCGGATTTCCGCAAGCTGGTTGTCGCTCATATCGCTGACGTCCTCGCCGCCCAGGAAATATTCTCCTTCCGTCGGTACATCCAGGGCGCCGATGATGTTCATGAGCGTGGACTTTCCGCTTCCGGACTTTCCCACAATGGCCACAAACTCGCCGCGGTAAATCGTCAGGCTGATCCCGTCGTTGGCCCGTACCTCCTCGTCGCCCATCTGATAAATTTTATAAATGTTTTTCAACTCTATGAGAGGCGTATTTTTGTTCTTGTCTTCCATCTGAACCGTCTCCTCCCCGCTTATGGACGTCCACCGCCCGGTCCTCCGCCTCCGGGACCTCCGCCGCCCGGGCCGCGGCCGCCGCCCATCTGCCACATGCCGGTGACAGATGAAGCTCCGGCATTGGGATCCACATAGACCTCATCGCCCTCGGAAAGCCCGGAAAGGATTTCCACGTATTCGTCATTGATAACGCCGGTCTCCACCTCCACCGCACGGAAGCCGGCCGGCACGCCGCCCTGGGGCTCTGTCACCGTTTCATCCTTCACATAGACGCGGTTTCCGCGCATCAGGGCCCCTGCCGGTACACAGAGGGCCTGCTCGGAGTTTTCCAGGATGATCGTCGCATCCACATTCATGCCGGGAAGCAGGTCTCCGGTCTCCTCAAGCGTCACCGTGACCGGGTAATTTGTGACGCCGTTGGAATAATTCCCCTCCAGGCTCACGTTCGTCACCGTACCGTAGAAGGTCTGTCCCTCGATGGCGTCAGCCGTAATTTCCACAGCCTGCCCTACCTTGACGCTCCGCACGTCCAGCTCGTCGACAGACATTTCAAGCGTCATGGAGGAAAGGTCGTAGATCACCGCCATGGTCGTGGAACCGCTGGTTCCCTTCGTGATATTGTCTCCGGCCTTCGAGGTTTTTGTGATGACCGTGCCGGAAATCGGCGCCGTGATCGTATAGTTGTCCAGATTGTCCTGGGTGTTTTCCAGGCTGTTTTCTGCTGATTCCAGGCTGTCCTCGGCGGAGTTTAAGCTGTCCTCAAAATTCCGCATGAATTTTTCCATGGATTTGTCCGTAGCCTTAAAAATCGGCGTCCCCACCGTCACATACGTCCCCTCGGATACCAGCATGGCCTCAATTTCCAGGCTTTCGTTCCCGGAAAGCTCGGCGTTCATGGTTTTCTCCACTGCCGGGGCAAACGTCCCCTCTGCGGCGCAGATAAATTCGCCGACCGCAGCCGTGGCCGTCATGTCCGTCGTGAGGCCGCCGGGGTTGGGGACGGTAAGCGTGACATAGCGGACGAGCCGGCCGCCGGTCAGCGTCTCATCAAGGCTGCTGACGGTTTTTACCTGGCCGGAAAGCGTTTCCCCCAGATCCTCCAGGGTCACGGTGACAGGCATATCTGCCGTAATCATAGCTGCCTCCGCCGATAAAAACGGAACACGAAGTTCCATGGTGGTATCGTCGTAGAGATCGGCGATCTGCGTACCGTTCCCTACCTTCCCGCCGGCCTCAATGTAAATCTTCTTTAAATATCCGCTCTCCGTGGCCTTATATGTATTTCCGCTGAAATCTGAGACAGCCTCATTGTAGTCCTCCTGGGCCGTCTGAAGCTTCTCCTGGGCACGTGTAAGGGAGGTCTGGGCCGAGTTCATGTCCCGGTCCATGGAGGAACTGTCGATCCGGTAAAGGATCTGATCCTTTTCCACCACGTCGCCCTCCTCAAACGGCGCCTCTAAAATTTCTCCCTCCACGAGGGATGTGATCTGGTACGTGTCCTTCGGCGAAAGAGAGCTGGAAGCCGTAAGCTCCGAGGAAATATCCATCCTCTGAGCCGTGGCCGTCTGCACGGCCGATGCCTCCGCCGACGTCTCGGCATTCTTCCCTTTTTTCATCGCAGAATAAGCTGCCATAAGAAGGAGCAGGACAACAATGAGAATGACGAAAATTTTCTTTCCGCCCTTCTTCCTTTTTTTCTTTTTCTTCGGCGCCGGGGAAGCCTTCTCTTCTGTTTCCGGCTTAGCTGCTTCCTCTGCCGTCAGGTTTTTCTCTTCCATATTCTGCTCCTTTAGTTATCTCCCACTACATCGACAATCGTGTAGGAGGCATTTTCACCGCTGCCGCTCTTTTCCCATACGACTGCCACATCGTCGCCGACACGGAAATCGCCGTACACAGAAAACAGGTACTGGAGTTCCGAGCCGCTCACTAAAAACTGGTCGTAGCCGCCATCCTCCCGGTCCTGCTCGTAGGTATCTAACTCCACGGACACCGGCGTAAACGGATCGGTCTCGCTGTAATAGATGGCGCGGATCCGGCCTTCGGTGGCTCCTTTGTTTTCTCCGCTGTCGGAATAGGCAAAAATAGTCTTCGTGGACTCATGGTAGTAGATGACCGTCGCATAGTCGTTGATCTCCGACTCATCCGACGTCTCGCCGTTTAGAAACATGGTGGCCTTGCTTAAGCTGAAGGGCACCAGGCTCTTTAAATTCCGGCTGTCGTTGTTTAAAATCTTCGGCCCCTTTAAGCTGTCGTCCAGGATCGACGACGTGTTGATTTCCCCGTCGGAATTGTAGGTAATGTCAAACACCTGGCTCCCATACTGGCCGCCGGATTTCGTACTTGCCTTCATCAGGTTGTAAAACAGGTTGATGCAGTCCTCATATGTAAGAACCTCGTCGGCATCCCGGTAAAGATTCGTATCCAGGGAAAGGGAGGAAAACTTAGCCATGCGGTTTTCCTGAAGGTTCCCGGAAAAATCGCTGTTTTCATAGCCCAGAATGGCCAGCATAGCCTTCACGGCATCTTTCATGGCAATGGGCTCCTCCGGCTTAAACATGCCGCCCAGATATCCGCTCATCCAGCCGTTGTCGGCCGCAATGCGGATGGCATAGGCATATTCGCTGGTGCTCGCCACATCCGAAAACACAGCCACATTGCTGGCTGCCTTCACGTTCGTCCTGTAATCCGACGCGTTCACTAGCATCCTGGCAAATTCCTGCCGCGTCACAGTCGCGCTCTCGTTTGACGTATTTATGATTCCCAGAAGGCTCACGGCCTTTTTCCGCATCTCAAAGGTACTGCTGGCTGCAAAGACGGTCCCGCTCATGCCAACAGAGATGGCACAAACCGCCGTCAGAGCTGCCGCCGCTTTTCCATGTATCATCGACTGAACTCCTCTCAAAATAAGAATCTGAAATTGACTGTTACACTGTAACAGACCTTTGTGTAGTTTTTGTGAATTTTTGTTCACAAAATTTTTATTTCCCGGTTTTGCCTCATTTCTGCCGCAACCGGTTTCCATTTCCTGTAAGGCCAAAGAGGCGCACCATTTCCCGGAAAACAAAGCTGCGGCAGGAAACCGCCTGCTTCACGGTTTTCCTGCCGTCTCATGTTCTGTCCTTCTATTCTTCCAGATATTTCATAAGCGCCTCGAACTGTTCTTCACAGACGGCGCGCCCTTCCTCGTAAAGGGCCGCAAGCTTTGCCGGATTCCGCTCGGTGCGGGAGACTGTCACGTGGTTCTTCGGCCGCAGGACAAAAACTTTTCCTTCCTTTTCCAGTTCCGAAATTTCCTCCTGCATCCGGTTGTACCGGTCAGGGATCTCATAAATTGAAGCGCACAGCTCCGGAAGCGGCGCAAAATACCGGCTGAAGGCACGTTTCTGGAGCGCGCCCATGGGCTTTTTCCGATAGCCCTCTTCCCGGGTCAGAAGGAGCACGACCTTTTCATACCCCTGTTCCATGGCGCGGCGGTACGCAATCGGGAGAGAAACCCCGCCGTCCAGGTACCGCTTCCCGTCCACCTTCGCCATTTTGGAAAACACCGGCATGCTGCCGGAGGCGATGACGGCCGCACAGATATCGTCACACTTTCCCTTTTCAAAAAACTCCGGCTTTCCTGTCCGGCAGCGGGTGGCAACGGCCTCAAACCGCTGCGGCGAACGGTAAAATTCTTCATAGTGGAAAGGCACCAGCTTATCGCTCAGCTCCCCGAACACAAAATCAAACGAAAAAATCTCCCTGTTCCTCAGGATGTGGCGGGGGCTTAAGTTCATGTACCGCTTGTCCCTGGTGTATTCCATACTGATCCGGAACATCCGGCCAGGCTGCCTGGCAATATAGTTCATGCCGCTCATGGCGCCGGCCGACACCCCGTTTACATAGGCAAATTCCACCTGACGCTCCATCAGGACATCTGTGACGCCTGCGGAAAATACACTCCGCAGGGCGCCGCCCTCCAGCACAAGGGCTGCATCTGTCATATCCATCGTCTCCTTATAAAAAATACGGATCTGGCACGCGCCGCGCCTGCGTCCTGCCGCCTACATAAGCGGCGCCACAAGGCGCAGGGCACGGCCTGTAAACCGGTACCAGAGAGGCAGCTTTTTGCAGTCCTCCATGGTCATCGGCATGCACCGTTTAAGCGTCTCGTCAAAGTCCCTGCGGATATCCCGGATCACCGGCGTCTTATAGAGGTAGACACCGCACTCAAAATGCAGGAACTGGCTCCTGAAATCCATGTTAATCGTGCCCACGACTGCCTTTTCCCCGTCGCTGACAAACGTCTTGGAATGGACAAAGCCCGGCGTGTATTCATAAATCTTTACGCCGGCCTCAATAAGCTCCGGATAGTATGTCCGCGCCAGCATGAACGCATACTTCTTATCCGGGATATGGGGCATGATGATGACCGTGTCCACGCCGCGCTTGGCCGCATAGGAAAGGGCCGTCGCCATCTCATCGTCAATAATCAGGTACGGCGTCATGATGTACACATACTTTTTCGCCTGGTACAAAATATCCAGGTAAAGCTGGTGCCCCACGGCTTCCCGGTCCATGGGACTGTCGGAAAAGGGCATCACGAAGCCGTCCATGGGAAGCTCCGGCGGATAGAAATAATCGCCGCGGTCGAGATATTTCCCAAAGTTATAATTCTGCTCCCTGGTGCAGACGTTCCACATTCTTAAAAACATGACGGTAAAGCTCTTTACGCCCTCCCCTTTTAAGCGGATGGCGTTGTCCTTCCAGTGGCCGAACCGGATCTGGCGGTTAATATATTCATCCGACAGGTTCACACCGCCCGTATAGGCTGTGTGGCCGTCGATCACCAGGATCTTCCTGTGGTCGCGGTTGTTCTGGCTCGTGGAGATGGCCGGCCGGATCGGGTTAAAGACGCGGCACTGGATCCCTTTGGCGCGAAGCTCCTTGGGATAGCTGTGGGGAAGGTTCGCAAAGGAGTTGGTGCCGTCGTACATGACGCGGACTTCGACGCCCTCTGCCGCCTTCTTTTCCAGGATCTCTGCGATACTATCCCACATAATGCCATGCTTTATGATAAAAAACTCAAGAAAAATAAACCGCTTTGCCTCTTTTAACTCCTCTAAAAGCTCCGGGAAAAAATCATCTCCCAGCGGATAATATTTCACATTCGTCCTGTTGCAGACGGGATATCCGCCCCAGTCTCTCATATAATTGCAGAGATTGGCCTCCCGGACGCTCTTTTTCTCCAACTGCTCCTGAACGGCCGGTTCCTGCACAAGATAGCTCCCCGTCTCCCTCGTGATATCCGAAATCCGCCTGGCCAGGATCTTTGTCTCCATCTGGAGCTGGATGAAAATATAAAGCATCGCGCCGAACACCGGGAATAAAAGAACCGGGACGAGCCACGCCATCTTAAAGCTTGGATTCTGCTTTTCATTCAGAATCCGGATGGCAAGAAGGGCGCTGATGACAAAGAAGAACCCCTGTCCGTAGGTCCGGTAGGTCCCGTCCAGCCACAGATAGAGCCAGACGAAGGCCGCAATCTGAAGGGCAAGGGACAGGACAAAGAATGTGGTACGGCCAAAAATCAGTTTCCACAGGCCGCGTTTTCCCCTTCCCTTTTCTCTTTCCATGCAATTCCTCCTTTGTCTCTAAAAAAACGGATCGTATATCAGTCTTCCAATGCCTGACGCAGGTCCTCGATAATGTCGTCCACGTTTTCGATTCCGACGCTGAGCCGGATCATGGACGGATCCACGCCTGCCTCCACAAGCTGTTCGTCGGAAAGCTGGCGGTGGGTATGGCTTGCCGGATGAAGCACGCACGTTCTTGCATCTGCCACATGGGTCACGATGGCTGCTAACTTTAACTTGTCCATAAATTCCCCGGCAGCGGCCCGGCCGCCCTTTAACCCGAAGGAGATCACGCCGCAGCTTCCGTTTGGAAGGTATTTTTCTGCCAGCTCATGATATTTGTTTCCCTTTAAGCCGGGGAAATTGACCCAGGCCACGTCCTCTCTCTGGGCCAGCCACTCCGCCACACGCTGGGCATTTTCGCAGTGGCGCGGCACACGCAGATGGAGTGTCTCAAGGCCCACATTTAAAAGGAACGAATTCATCGGCGACGGGATGGAGCCCAGATCGCGCATGAGCTGCGCCGTCGCTTTTGTAATATATGCTTTCTTTCCGAATTTCTTCGTGTAGATGATGCCGTGATAGGAATCGTCCGGCGTCGTAAGGCCCGGGAACTTGTCAGCATGGGCCTCCCAGTCAAAATTCCCGCTGTCCACGATGCAGCCGCCGACGGCCATGGCGTGGCCATCCATGTATTTCGTCGTGGAGTGGGTCACGATATCGGCGCCCCACTCAAAGGGACGGCAGTTGACCGGCGTTGCAAACGTATTGTCGACGATGAGCGGCACGCCCTGGGAATGGGCCGCGCGGGCAAATTTCTCAATATCCAGGACAACCAAGGCCGGGTTTGCGATAGTCTCGCCGAATACGGCCTTCGTGTTGGGGCGGAATTCCTTTAAAAGGTCTTCCTCGGAAATATCCGGATCGACAAGCGTCACGTCAATCCCCTGCTTTTTCATGGTGACGGTAAAAAGGTTCGACGTCCCGCCGTAGATGGTTGCCGCACTGATAATATGATCCCCTGCATTGCAGATATTAAACACGGCATAGTAGTTGGCCGCCTGCCCCGAGGAAGTGAGAATCGCAGCCTCACCGCCCTCTAACTCGCAGATTTTTGCAGCCACGGCGTCGTTGGTGGGGTTTGCCAGCCGCGTATAAAAATATCCGTCCTCCTCCAGATCAAAAAGACGGCCCATCTGTTCGCTTGTTTCATATTTAAACGTGGTGCTCTGGTAAATCGGAAGGACTCTTGACTCGCCGTTTCCCGGCGTCCAGCCTCCCTGTATGCACACGGTCTCCAGATTTCTTTTTCTTTCCTTCATGCCCTCTACCTCTCTTCCTGTGATGTCAGAGGCGCCGCCGCGCCTTTTTATAGTGTATCACACTTACGGCGGGGTGACAAGAATTTCCATTCCCTATCTTTACGTCTTCCGCCCGATCATGTATAATATCCTTGTCTGCTTTATAATAACAAAAACAGGAGGATTCATACCATGGCAAAATCAAAGGTCTACTATACCAATATGAGAACCACGCTCTCGGAAAACCTTCTTCAGAAGCTGGCCCGCCTCGTAAAAACAGCCGGAATGCTCGACGGCATTGATTTTAACAACAAATACACGGCCATCAAGATCCATTTCGGCGAGCCGGGAAACCTGGCATACCTGCGCCCCAACTACGCAAAGGTTATTGTCGACTTAATCAAGGAACAGGGCGGCCGCGTGTTCTTAACCGACTGCAACACCCTCTATGTGGGCCGCAGGAAAAACGCCCTTGACCATCTGGACGCTGCCTATGAGGACGGCTACAACCCCTTTGCCACCGGCTGCCACGTCATCATCGCCGACGGCTTAAAGGGAACGGATGAAGAGCTTGTGCCCATCAACTGCGAATACGTGAAGGAAGCCAAAATCGGCCGTGCCATCATGGACGCCGATATCGTGATCTCCTTAAACCACTTTAAAGGCCACGAGATGACCGGCTTCGGCGGCGCTTTAAAGAACCTTGGCATGGGCTGCGGCTCCAGAGCCGGAAAAATGGAAATGCACAGCGCTGGAAAGCCCCTTGTCGTAGAGGACAAATGTGTCGGCTGCGGCGCCTGCTCGCGGATCTGTGCCCACGGTGCTGCCGTTGTCACAGACAAAAAGGCCTCCATCGACCACAATAAATGCGTCGGCTGCGGACGCTGCATCGGTGTCTGTCCGATGGATGCGGTCATTGCCTCCAACGACGAGTCCAACGAAATCTTAAATAAGAAGATTGCGGAATATACTTATGCCGTTATCAAAGACCGCCCCAACTTCCACATCAACCTGGTGGTGGACGTATCTCCGTGCTGCGACTGCCATTCGGAAAACGATGTGCCGATTGTGCCGAACGTGGGCATGTTCGCCTCCTTCGACCCGGTGGCTCTGGACATGGCGTGCGCCGATGCAGTGAACGCTCAGCCGGTAGTGGCCGGAAGCGTCCTCGCTGAGAAGAGCCATGACCACCATGACCACTTCACGGACACCCACCCGGAAACCAATTGGGAGGTTGCCATCGACCACGCGGTGGAGCTTGGCATCGGAAATAAAGAATATGAGCTGATTACGATCTAAGCTCTGAAGAAAGGGTTATCCATGAATTTTTTACTGAATGTGCTGAAGGGCATCATGATCGGCATCGCCAACGTGATCCCCGGCGTATCCGGCGGCACCATGGCCGTCTCTCTCGGAATTTATGACCGGCTTTTAGGAAGCATTTCCGGCCTTTTTAAGCATCTGAAGGAGAGCCTCGCGTTCCTGTTTCCGATCCTTTTGGGCTGCGCCATCGGGATCGTCGGCTTCACCTACGCCATCGAGTACCTCTTAAGCAATCACACTTTCGTGACCTGCATGGCCTTCGTGGGGCTGATTCTCGGAGGGCTTCCGATGCTCTGGAAGTCCATGCGGAAAGAACTTAAGGAAAGCAGGAGTTCTATCGGCGTGTCCGGCGTCCTGTTTTTCCTTCTAGGCCTTCTCGTCTGCGGCGGTTTCCCGCTTTTAAAGGCAGGCGACGAGGCCATGACGGTCATTGCCGTGACACCCCTCAACATGCTGATCCTCTTTGTACTCGGCGTCGTCGCCTCGGCCACCATGGTGATTCCCGGCGTGTCCGGCTCCATGATGCTGATGATCTTCGGCTATTACTACGGAATCATCGGCACCATCAAGGGCTTTCTCGACGGTGTCAGGGCCCTGGATTTTACCGTCATGCGGGACGGGTTCCTTCTTCTGTTCCCCTTCGGCATCGGTGTGCTGCTCGGCATCTTCCTGATTGCCAAGCTGATTACTTTCTTATTTGAACAGTTCGGTGTCCAGACCTACTGCGCCATCATGGGCCTTGTCATCGCATCGCCCTTTGCTATTTTTTACAATACGGGGCTCTTCCCCATGCTCTCCTCCCTGTCCGTGTGGACAGTCCTGTTCGGCATCCTTTTAATGGCCGCCGGCGCCGTCATCACGAACCTGGTAGGGGAAGCCGGGAATTAGGCGTTCTTTTTGCGGAGGGATTTTCCCTCCGCCTTTCCTTTTATTACGAAAACAGCTTCCGGCTTATTAGTATTTTTCATATGTCCGGGCTATTGTTATTTTCTGTCGGTTTATGCTAATATAGAAGTCGTTTTTATGGCCGGAGGGAGTTTGCCCCGGCAGGGGGCGTACTTTGTCTGCTGCCTGCGAAAAACAGGCCAATCTGAAAGGAGTAATATCATGGGCGGTATCTTTGGCGTTGCATCAAAAACTAGCTGTACCCTGGATCTATTCTTTGGAATCGACTACCACTCCCATCTGGGAACGAAGCGGGGCGGCATGGCCGTCTACGGAAAGGACGGCTTCCACCGTTCTATCCACAACATTGAGAATTCCCCGTTCCGTACAAAATTTGACCGTGACCTGGACGAGCTGGAGGGCACCATGGGAATCGGATGTATTTCCGACTCGGACCCGCAGCCCCTGTTAATCCAGTCCCATCTCGGGAGCTACGCCCTGACGACCGTGGGCGTCATCAAGAATGAGAAAGAGCTCATCCAGGATGCCTACGAAAACGGGCACATTCATTTTATGGAGATGAGCGGCGGGAAAATCAACTCCACTGAGCTGGTGGCCGCGCTGATCAACCAGAGCGACAGCATCGTGGACGGTCTCCTCTATGCACAGGAAAAAATCAAGGGCTCCATGTCCATTTTAATCCTGACCCCCGAGGGAATTTACGCCTCCAGGGACCGCTACGGAAGGACACCGATTACCATCGGAAGGAAAGACGGCGCCTACTGCGTCTCCTTTGAAAACTTTGCATATTTGAATCTTGGCTATACCCATTATTCCGAGCTTGGGCCGGGCGAAATCGACCTGGTGACACCGGAAGGCGTCGAGTGCCTGAGCCGTCCGAGGAGTGAGATGAAAATCTGTACCTTCCTCTGGACCTACTACGGCTACCCCACCTCCAGCTACGAAGGCGTAAACGTCGAGGAGATGCGCTACCGCTGCGGAAAGCTCCTGGCCAGGCGCGACAAGGGCGTGGACGCTGACAGCGTGGCCGGCGTTCCCGACTCCGGAATTGCCCATGCCGTCGGCTATGCCAACGAATCCGGGATTCCGTTCTCCCGCCCATTCATCAAATACACGCCGACATGGCCCCGCTCCTTCATGCCCACAAGCCAGAAGCAGCGGAACCTGATCGCAAAGATGAAGCTGATCGCCGTGGACTGCCTGATCCGCGACAAGAAGCTGCTCTTAATCGACGATTCCATCGTCCGCGGGACACAGCTCGGCGAAACCACGGATTTCCTCTACCGCAGCGGCGCAAAGGAAGTCCATGTAAGGCCGGCCTGCCCGCCGATCACCTTCGCCTGCCCCTACCTGAATTTCTCCCGCTCCACTTCGGATCTGGATCTGATTACGAGGCGGATTATAAGGGAGCGTGAGGGCGAAAACGTGTCCGATGAAGTCCTGGCCGACTACGCTGATCCCGACAGCCAGAATTACCAGGAAATGGTTGAGGAGATCCGTAAGCGTCTCCACTTTACGACGCTTCGCTTCCACCGCCTCGACGATCTGGTGGAATCCGTCGGCATCGAGCCCTGTAAGCTCTGCACCTACTGCTGGAACGGCAAAGGTTAAATCTGTTAAAAAGCCCTGGCTTTTGGAACGAATTCTCCAAAAGCCAGGGCTTTTCTTTTTTTCATCAGTGGTTGACAATGTCGATGGTAATGTCGGCGGCGGCATTGTCGATCTCGTTGGATACGAACTGTGCCTCTTCCTCTTCTTCCTTTGTTCCTTCCATCTGGTCTCTCAGGCTCTCGCCGTAGGCGGCTGCGGCATCGCGTTTGCTCTTTTCAACCTTCGCGCCGCAGTGGCTGCAGAATACGGAACTCTTGTCGATTCTGGCACCGCACTCAGAGCAGTAAAAGCATCCGTCCAGGCTGCTGAGCTCCTTCTCCAGTTCTGCCTTTTTCTTCATGCTTTTGCGGATCGAGCCGAATTCGGTAAAGAACCGCTTTTCGTCCTCTTCCATCGCGGCCTCGAAAACCTGCTTCCCAATGGAAGTATAGAGGCGCTCAATCGTTGCCTTTTCCGTGGAAATCTGGGATTTGAGCTGCATCGTCTCAGTGATTTCCTTTGTCTTCTTAGCGACGGTCTTTCCGGTGCTGGAAAGGCTGCGCTTCACTTCATCTAAGAATGCCATACTTCTTTCCCCTTTCGTTATGACTAGCTCTATCTTATCGAATCACGGGGATAAAGTCAATGTTTTGACGGCAAATTCTTTGGCGATGCAGCTTTGTCCCTTACAGCTCGCCCCTTATGTTTTTTTCAAGGGAATCGTAGCCGATGAACTCCTGCACCGACTCCGGCATTTCACCGTCCGGGAACCGGTATCTGTAATAAATCTGGTCCTCGGGATTTAATCCCTCATTATCCTCCTTAAAGTACACACGGACCTCGACATTATAATCAAAACTTCTCAGGAAATTGTAATCGGCCAGCGTCTCCTCAGTGACAGCAGCACAGATGTCGGAAATCATCTGGTGGTTTTCCTCAGAATCGTTCCGGATGGTGTATTCCTTCGGCACATAGCCCGTTGCGGCCTCTGCGTAAGCGGCCTGCGTCTCGCTTTGCTCTATCTCCGTGGTTTCCAGCTCCATGGTTTCGATGACGACACGGCTGATCTCATCTGCGTTTAACGGCTCCGTAAGGTCAATCCCGGCCTCTTTGAGAAGCCCGATGGTCTCTGTGAAAGACGGGTAGACCGGGAAGAAGTTGACTTCCTCCATCTCATCCAGATCGAAATCACCGGCGTAATTCTTGTCGCCGTCCTCGGAGAGCTCCTTTAAGTAGCTGCGCTCTGCCACCGTCAGGAAGCGGATCGCACCAACCGGCATCTCCTGGCTTCTGGCATCCAGCGTCAGAGCTGTCATCTCCCGTTTGTAGGCCGCCAGAACCTTCGAGCGGAATTCCTCATCGCCCCTGGCCTCCTGGATTTCATGGTTCTTATACAGATAGATTCCTGTCACATTGGAATCCTCATATGCATAAAACGGATAGACACCGGACTTGTATTCCTCCGAAACATACAGCTTATCGAGGACAGGGCGAAGCTCCGTAACATTCACCATATACCGTCTCTGTACGGTTTTCCCGCCGGAAAGCCGGTACTGGATGGTCGCATAGGACCATACGGCTTCGTCTTCCCCGCTGTTGTAAACAATGTCCTCAAACCGGAACCGTTTTTCTTTATCCTTTAGCGCCTGGTCAATGCCGTTTTCCGCAATGGCCTTTACAGAATCATAATCCGTAACCGCCATGTTGCTGTTACCGTAACTTTCCTCCGGAATGTATCTCCAGCTTGCCGAGCTGCTTTCTCTCACAGGAAAGCCATAGGAGAATCCCCAGTTTTCCAGCCGTCCCACATAGACGGCCGCCGACTCAAACTTCGCTTCCGACGGGAAATACGTATCAAAGCCCGTCAGGTCAAACCGGTAGATACCGATGACCGCCAGGGCAATCACCGCGCAGATACCGGCATGGGGCAGATTGGAAAAGAGCTTTCGGAAATCAAAGTGGTACAGGATCTCCACCACACAGTGGGTCACGAAGAGCCCGAACAGGAATCCGAAGGCCGCCCATCTGAGGCTTTCATAGATTCCCCAGAAAAGGACTCCCATGGAGATCGTGACCGGCACCACGATGAGCACTTTGATCGGCGCTCTCGTGATCCGGAAGGCCATTGCTTTCCCGGCTGCCTCGGAGGGACGCAGCCGGTAGAGAAAAAGGCAGAATACCATCAGGGCTGCCGCGGCAAGGAGCGGGAAGAAAAGCCCGGGGAAAAGCTCCCCGTACTCTCCCAGCTTCAGGCTCCATACTTCCGAGAGGGACGCCGTGTAATAGCTGATGGGAGAACCGTGCCTCATGATTGCCGACAGGACACCGCCTGTGGTTATCACCGTCTCAAAAAAGAGCTGGCTAAGCCCCTCAAGCAGAAACGTCACAAACGGGATGTAGGAAAAGAACACCAGCATGCCGAGTACGGAAATAAAGAAATTCCCTGTCATCAGCACTGCCGCCAGCACCACCGTGTAAATCAGCGTAAAATGAATCATATGGAAAAACAGCGACGCCAGGCCGGGAAGGAATACTTCCCCGAAGCCCATGCCGTTCATCACCAGGATCCCGCAGCCGAAAATCAGGTTCAGGAAATACATGGAGAACACAATCAGGATGCTGTCCAGGTATTTGACGAAAAACAGCATGGTACGGCTCACCGGGAGGCTGTGGTAAAAGTCCACCTTTTTCTTGGAGTGGAGCCAGGAAAAGCCTGTGAGCCCCAGGACAATGGCTGCCCCGACGATCAAAAACGGGATCGCCAGGTTCTTTACGCCGATAATCTCCTGCGCCAGCTCTGTAAGCCGTTCAGCCCGCATGGTTTCCACGGCCTTCTCCAGATATCTCTCGCTCTCCATCCACTGTTCTACCTGTTTTTCAAGGCCGTCGCAGCCCATGGCCCCAAGGACGGGGATCCAGAAGAAGAAGCAGAGAAACGCCAGGCAGACGGCCCAGATTCTCCGTTTCAGATCTTCTCTCATAAGCTTAAAATATAAGTTTCTTGATGTCATAGCCTGCCACCTCCGTTTCACTGATAAAGATTTCTTCCAGAGAGAGCGGGATCAGCTCAAAAAACAGCGGCTCTCCGGCCCGCATCGCTGCCTCTACTTCTTCTCTCTTCCCCCGCACCGTGATGGTTGCAAGGCTGCCGCGGTACTCGGTCTTCACAATATCGAGCCCTTCCAGCTCCTCCGCTTTCATCCCGGGCTTTAACACACACTGGATCTTATGGATGTTTAGCTTCATATCGTCGAGATCCTTGGAAAGCAGGATGCCGCCCTTGTGGAGAAGCCCCACATGATCGCAGATATCCTCCAGCTCCCTTAAGTTGTGGGATGCGATGATCGGCGTCAGGTTCCTCTCCGCCATGTCGTTGGCAAACAGGCTCTTTACCGCCTGGCGCATCACGGGATCCAGCCCGTCAAAGGTCTCGTCGCAGAAAATGTACTCCGTATTGGCACAGAGGCCGAGAATCACCGAAAGCTGTTTCTTCATGCCCTTGGAAAAGGTCGAAACCTTTCTCCGCTTCCCAAGATCAAAGCTTTCAAGAAGGTGATAATACCTCTGGACGTTAAACTCCGGATAAACGGTCCGGTAAAAAGCCATTAACTCCTGCGGCGTCGCGTTTCCGAAGAAAAACTGATCGTCGGAAATATAGAAAAACCGCCGTTTCATTTTCAGGTTCTCGTAAATGTCTTCACCGTCAAGCTGAATCGTCCCTTCGTCCGGTTTCAAAACGCCGCTTGCCATCCGTAAGAAGGTGCTCTTTCCGGCGCCGTTGGTTCCAATCAGGCCGAACACATAGCCGTCCCGGATCTGGGCACTGATGTGATCCACAGCCATAATGTCGTCAAATCGTTTTGTCAGGTTCTTTGCTTCAAGCATGCGTTTCACCTCCCGTCTGCCCGGCCGCCTTTTCGCAGCAGGCCCCAATCGCTTCTTTCAAATCCTTTTCTGAGATTCCAAGCCTTAACGCCTCTTCGACCACTTCTTCCAGTTTGTTCCATATCTCACGCAATGCATTTTCCCTCATTTCACCATTTTCGGCCACGAAGCTTCCTCTGCCCTTGACCGTATAGATATATCCCTGCCGTTCCAGCTCCGCATACGCCCTCTGGATCGTATTTGGATTGATGGAAAGATCCATCGCCAGGTTCCTCACCGACGGAAGCGGCTGGTTCTCCTGGAGCACGCCTAAAAACATCAGTTCCTTCAGCTTTTCCGTGACCTGCTCATAGATTGGCCGCCGGTCTTTATAATCCAGTATAATCATCCGCATCCTCCTTTCCTGCATATTAGTGTATTAACACTCTTAATACAGTTAGTATATATAAAAAATCCCCCTGTGTCAAGGGGGATTTTTCCAGTTCTCTTTTTAAGCGCCGCAGGACGCCCAAAACTCCTCTGTTTTTAGCCCTGGGGCGTAATAGCCGTATATTCCACAGACTCCACAATACCGTCTGTCACAATAAAGGACAGGGTGGAGTCGTCTTTCGTATAAATATAGACACCGAATTCTTCCGTATAGTCCGTGCCGTAGGCGGCCTCCATTTCCTCCTTCGTGGAGCCGATGCGGATGCCCTCGGCTGTGGCAGCGGAATCATCCGTAAAGTAAATGGAATTTACATTATCCGTGCCGTTTAAGGGGTAGGTATAGAGGTCAAAGCCCGGATAGGAATACGTCTTATCAAGCCCTTTAAAGGCACAGCTCGTAGTCTCTGCATAATTGGACCATGCGCCCAGCTCAGAAAGGGCTGCCGCAGAATCCTCATTCATGCCGATCAGGGTTTCACCGCTCTGGAACACAAAGCCTTTATGGGCGGCAGATGCCGTGGAAGAAACGGCTGCTGCCGCCTCTGTCCCGGCCGCCTCGGAGCTTTCGCTTTCTGCGGCTCCTGCGGACTCGGCTGCGCCGCCTTCTGCGGCTCCATTTTCTGCTACGCTCTCTCCGTCTGCGCTTTCTTCCGTTTCGCCGGAACCTTCCGTTCCGGCGTTTGTCTCCTCTTCCAGGGCCTCCTCCGTTTCCGCCTCTTCCGTCTCAGCGGCCTCCGTCTCCGGCGCTGCGCTTTCCGTCTGGGCCGCCGTCGTATTGGCCGTCTCTCCTGCCTGGCTGCCGCAGGCGCTTAAGGCCACCATGGCGCCAAGTAAAATTGCTGCATAAGATTTTCTCATGACTGCGAATCCTCCTCATCGCTGTTATACATTTTCAAATATCCGTACTCCGAAAGCTCCGCCTCCTGGCGCGCCTTCATCGCATAGTACGCATCGCATTTTTCCTCCCAGACCGCCTGAAGCTCCTCTTCTCCCCGATGATCCGGAAGGTCAAACTCCTCTTTTAAAATTCCGCCGAAATACCGCGCCAGCTTCTCTGCCCCGGAAAGGTTTAAATGGAGCCCTCCGTCATAGGTATCCGTCGTAAAGTCAATACCGGCTTCCTCCGTAACCTCCAGGAAATTATAGTAGGAAAGCCCGTGCTCGGCCGCATAGGCCTCCATCTGTTCCTCCCACTCGTCGTACCAGGCGGGATACAGGCTGGGCGCCTTGATGAGCACAAGCTCCACTCCGTTTTCCTCGCAGAGCTCCCGCATCTTGTCAAGATACGCATAGGCGTTTTCCCCGAACTGGTAATTTCCCAGCTTCTTCGGCTTCGGGAACGTCTGGGCCGGCTTCACATCCACCCGCATGTAATACCCGCTGTGGGACACCGGGTCACGGTGGTACAGGTACTTAAAGTCGTCGGCCGAAAGTTCCTTCCACCTGGAGTGGTAACGGAGAATCGGGAACACATAGTCCAGAAACTCCTCGTCCTCCATCATGGAAGCGCGGATACTTCCCACCTTGGATGAAGACCACCGCATGCCGTCCAGGGTCATCCTGTTGTAGGCCTCCTTCTGCGGCTCATCATACTTCATGGCAAGCACGTTGAACACCACCACTTCCGGCGTCTCGTACTTTAACGTCTCCTCCAGAAGATAATAGGACTGCCAGATGAGCTGCTGGGCGCTTCCGCGGATATAGCTGGTAATCCCGTAGTCCTCCCAGAGGGTGATCGGGGAAAAATTCTCATAGACCTCACAGTCCCCGATAAAAACCACGTCGTGATCCGTGGTTTCCTTATAATATTCGGCAATCAGCGCCCCCTCTACGATGTCGCCCATGAATTTCGGCATGAAAAGGCGCTGCAAAAAATCCAGGCTTCCCACTATAACCAGAAACAGGAGCAGGAATCCCGCAAGCTTTTTCTTCTTCATGGTTCCCTCCTAAAACTGATTGTAGATAAACTGGCTGGAATCATAGCCCACGCCGTAGGCACCGAACACCAGGACGGCCAAAAACAGCAGATACCAGCAGGCAAACCGGAACAGAAGCGGCTTTTTCGCAATCCGTGCGCGCACGCTGCCGCTCCGCCCGAGAAGGCTCACAAAAATGAGAAGGCAAAGTCCTATGGCCAAAAGCACATAGTCGGCCGCTGTGAGCCCCAGCGTCCAGAACCGGCCGTCAAAGAGCTGGCCAGGCCGGGAATGGATCAACATGTCTCCGAACATCCGGAAGGTCAGCGGCACGTCCCGGTAACAGTCAAACATCCGCAGGCAGCTCATCAAAAGCACCGTCCGGATCACCTGGAACGTCTTAAATCCAATGGTTCCGTCCACATGGAACTTCTTATGGAACCATTTATAAAACGGCTCAAACTCCTGGGAAATCATCAGGACAGCAAAGTTCATCATGCCCCAGACGATGAAATTCCAGGCGGCCCCGTGCCAGATTCCCGTGGCGAACCAGACCGCAGCGCTGGCCGTATAGACGGGCATCCGCTTTCCTATGTAGTCGCCGAAATGCTTTCTCGCCGCCTTGTTGAGCTTTAACATCGGCTGGCTGACGGAAATCGGGTAAAAAATATAGTCCGTGAACCAGGTGCCCATGGTGATGTGCCACCGCCTCCAATACTCGGCGATATTCTTGGAAAAATATGGCCGGTGGAAGTTCTCTTTGAGCGTCACGCCGAAGGTCTGGGCAATGCCGATGGTGATGTCGATACCGCCGGTAAAGTCCGCATAAAGCTCCAGGGCATAAAACATCATGCCGAGAAACACATAAATCCCGTCGTAGGTCTCCGGATTCTGAATGATGGTATTGACGGCCGTCAGGATCCTGTCCGCAATGACCACCTTCTTAAAATATCCCCACAGGATCCGCTCCAGGCCGAAGCTCACCTGCTGCCAGTCGAAGGCATGGGAGACGCCCAGCGTCCCCCGTACATCGTCGTACCGGCTGATGGGGCCCTGCACCACATGGGGGAAAAAGGAAATAAACAGCGCAAACCGGCCGGGATGGGTCTCCGCCGGATATTTCCCGCGGTACACGTCCAACAAATAGCCGACTGCCATGAACGTGTAAAAGGAAATTCCCATGGGCAGGATCAGGTTTAAAAAGGAAAGCTGCTTTCCGGAGCCGAAGACGTCCAGGAAAAAGTTCACGTTGGAAATGAAGAAATTCGTGTACTTTAAGACTGCCAGAATCCCCAGGTTAAAAAGCAGGCAGACGAGCATCCACCTTCTCTGGGATGACTTGACGGAAGCCTTGTACGCCTTCCGCTCCTCCTTGGACATCTGTGCCTTATGTTCCTTTAAGTACGCTTCCTGCGCCTGATGAAGGCCGCTTATTTTCTGCGCGGCCAAAAAAACAGTGACGGTCGTCACCAGAATGAAAATCAGGTTCTTCGGCCCGGAAAACCAGTAAAAGGCATAACTGGCAGCTAAAAGGAGCTGCCACTGGTACCTTTTTAACGCCGTGTAGTAGAGAACCAGCACGGCGGCCGTCAGGCCGATGAAGCCGTAGGACGTAAACAGCATTTATTTACTCCTCATCCAGCCTCTGAATCAGGTTCCAGATAGTCTCCGCCGAGTTGAAATTCTCCGGGACAATCTCCTCCGCCGGGATCGTCACATCAAACTCGTCGTTGATCTCTGCAATCAGCGTCACGATGTCGAAGGAATCCAGGATCCCGTCGTCAATCAGTGTATCGCAGCTCTCAAAGTCCACATCCTCATGCAAATCCGATAACATTCTAAGCAATTCGTCCATAACTTTCTCCTTCTGTTTTGGTTCTCATGCGGCTTTTCACGTGCCGCAGCGCACAAATTTATCCCTCTGCCAGCCGGTTCTTAAGCTCCAGCCGGTTGATCTTCCCGTTTGCCGTAAAAGGCAGAGCCTCCAGCTTTTCCAGACGGTTGGGAATCATATACCGCGGCAGGCGGCTCTTTAATTCCTTTAAAATCTCTTTTCCCTCGGCGTCTCCCACATAGAACAGGACAATTTTCTCCCGCTCCTTGTCGTAGACGCAGCAGCACATGCGGACGCCGTCCGCCTGCCCTGCGTAGGCCTCGATTTCACCGAGCTCGATCCTGTGGCCCATGTGCTTGATCTGGTAGTCCTTCCGGGACACGAAGACAAGCTCTCCGTACTCATTGTACCGCCCGATGTCGCCGGTGCGGTAAATGATCTCCGGATAGTAAGGGTTCAACGGGTTCTGTACGAAAACCTCCGCCGTCTTTTCCGGATTGTTGTAATACCCCAGGGACACGCAGGTGCCGCGGATACAGATTTCGCCGCATTCGCCCTCCTTCGCCGGCCGGTCACCTTCGGCCAGCAAAAGAATCTCCGTGTTGTGGAACGGCCGCCCGATGGGGATCACATCATCCAGTCCAAGCTCCCTCTCCACATGGTAATAGCAGGACATCCCCGTGCACTCCGTCGGCCCGTAGAGGTTCGTAAATTTCGCCTTCGGAAGCGCCTTTTTCCAGAGAAGGAACTGCTTCATCGGGAACACCTCGCTCCCAAAAGCCACCGTGCGGAGATATTCCGGCACAACCGTATCAAACGTGCCCATGGACGAAATCATCGTCAGGGCGGAAACCACCCAGCAAACCGTGTTGATCCGGTGCTCGTTTAAGTATTCCACCAGCTTCACCGGGAACATGAACAGCGGTTTCGGGATCAGATAGGTGGTGGCACCGAACATCATGGTCGGATAAAGCTCCTTTAAGCAGGCGTCAAAGTATAACGGCGACTGGTTTCCGAAAACCGTCTCCTCCCCGAAGCCAAGAACCTCCGAAAGGTTCTCCACATAGTCCAGAACCGACCGGTGGCATGCCGCGACGCCTTTGGGAATGCCTGTGGAACCCGACGTAAACACAATATAAATCGGATCCGTATCAAGGGCCCGGCTCCTAATCGACGCGAGAGCCGCCTCATCCTGCCGGAAGGTTTTGATTTCCTCATAGCGGAATACACGCCCGGAAAACTCCAGGCTGTTTACGGTCTTTTCCGTATGGCTGTCACAGATGACGGCCCGCGGCTTTAAGTTTTCAAGGATCAGTGCCGCCCGGAATTTTGGCATCTCCTCATCAAAGGGCACATAAAAACAGCCGCCGTAGACGGCGCCGAAAAACGCGGCAATGGCATCGGGACTCTTTTTCATATATACCACCACCGGTTCCCGGTAAAAGCCCTCTGCCGCCAGGAAGCTTCCGACCGACCGCGCCGCGCCGTAGACCTCCCGGAAGGTCAGCCCATAGGTTCCGTCCGTGTAAGCAATTTTTTCCGGAAGGCGCCGGACCGTGCGCTCCAGATATTCCAGTATATTTGTCTGCATCTTCCGTTTCTGCTCCATTTCTCATGGTCTTTCCCGGCCGTTTTCCAGCGGCCGGATATCCGGGCGTCCGGCAGGAAGCCTCCCGCCGGACGTCCTTTCCGCGCTTGCTTTCCCGCTTACGGCGTAGGCGGATACAGGGAATGGTCGAAGGTATGGCTTCCGCGGCCTACCCCCTGGGAATACGCCTCCAGCTCCGCATCCGTCAGAAGGCAGAAGGTTCCGCCTGCGCTTCTGGGCGTCGTATCAAAGTGATACCAGCCGTTTCCGCAGTCGATCAGATTCCACCAGTGATGGCCGTCCGTCCGCACCACCTCGATGCTGGGGATATCACAGCGGCTTAACAGCGCCAGCGATACGGAATAATACGTGTAGCAGTCGCCGCGCTTTGTCCGGAAGCCCTGGTAGGCGGCGCTTACCCAGTCTCCCTTGTCGGAGTGGTTCACATACCGCAGATTTCCGCGCACCCAGGAGTAAATGGCACGCGCCTTCTCCTCCTTGGACATGGAATCGTTGGTGATCCGCGCAAGGATCGTGTCAGCCATCTGATCCACCTGCTTGTGGAGATCGCTCTTTTCCTCCTCCGGCGGGATCACGGTCGGCGCTTTGTAGTGATGGAGCTCCGATACCTCGCCGGCTTCATTGACCGTGTACTCCACATCGTCGATGGTCAGCTCTGTATTCACAGCCATCACGCCGTCCTCGCCCAGCCAGTACCGCTTTCCGTCAAGCTCAAGCCAGCCCGTCACCATATAGCCGTCCTCGCCGAAATAGTACCAGCTTCCGTCTTCGTCCATCCACTGATTCTTTAGGAACTCGTCCCCGTCTGTCCGGTACCACCAGCCGTTTGCGCCGGCGATCCATCCCTCGCCGCCCTTATTGGGGCTTAAGATCCCGTATTCATCGGCGTCATAGAACTTGCCGTTGATGTAAACGGTACAGTTGGTGTACATGGCTCCGTCCGGCCCCATCATATAGTTGGCAAACATGCCTTCTACCAGCCCGGTCTCTGCATAGCCGTTCTCATCGAAATAATACCACTTCCCGTCCGTGTCCTGGAGCCAGTCGTTTTGAATATACGTGCCGTCATCCCGCTCGTACCATTTTCCGTTTTCATCCTGGTTCCACTGTCCCGCAAGGCCGGGAAAAGCCATGCAGATGGAAAGGAGCGCAGCCGCGGCTGCCATGCCTTTTCTTTTCATATGCTTTTTCATCGTTGTCCCTCGCTTTCATCCTAAAAGTATAGAATAATCCCCCGCGAAATGCAACCATATTCTGCCAGAATCTCCGGGAAACACCCCCAATCGGCATAATTCCCGAAAATTTGCCGCAAATTTCACCGCACGCCTCCAAACGGTCTAGGCAATCACCGAATGGCTGTGGATAAAAAAGACCTCCTGGCTCGGCAGAACCTCTTTCTTAAGCGGCGGGAATCCGGCGTCAAAGGCCTCTGCATCCGCCTCTTCGATTTCAAAAGCCGGGCTCTGCACATAGATCCAGGCTTTCCCGTCCAGGGCGCCTTCCCGCAGCTCCTTTACTAACATCGCCGAAGGAAACGTCTTATTTTCCAAGGAAACGCCGTATTTTTTACAGCTTTTGAAGCCGCGTCCTGCATAATTTCCGGGGTCGCCAAAAATCACGACTGCATCGTACCCCAGTCCGGCCGCCTTCTCAAAGGAATGTTCCATCAGGCGCGTACCGATTCCCTGTCTCTGGTACTCCGGAAGGACGGAAATGGGGCCGAACGTCAGGATTTCCTTCTTCTCTCCGTCCTCGCCCAAAAGCTGCGCCTTCGTGTACATGATATTTCCGACAATCTTTCCGTCCGCCTCGGCCACAAAATCCAGTTCCTTTACAAAGTCTTCATGGCTGCGGATCACATGGGCCACGTAGTGCTCCGAACAGCCCGGCACATACAGGTTCCAGAAAGCCGCACGCGTAACCTCCTCGACACGGCGGAAATCGTTCTCTGTTTCATTTCTGATTATCACAGCATTCCTGTCCATAAAACCTCCAGATCGTCCCGTTTTGTATCGAACATTTGTTCTATTATTATAAAATATCATGCGGCAGATGTCAATAGAAAACTTCATAAAGAAAGCTGCCGCTTCCGAAAAAGCGACAGCTCCCCATGTTTATTCTTTATTTCTCGCTGTTGTCATACAGGGCAACTAACTTCTCAAGATATTCGTACTTATCCTTTGCGTTCTGCTCTGCCTGTGCAAACAGTGCCTTTGCTCTTTCCGGATTCTTCAGGGCCAGAGACGTGTAACGAACCTCGCCGCCGATGAATTCCTGGTAGGATACGGTTGCCGGCTTGCAGTCAAGGGAGAACTTCTTCTCAGCTGCCGGGTTGTAACGGAAGATGTTCCAGTAACCGGACTGAACAGCAAGCTTCTCTTCTGTCTGAGCCTTTGCCATACCTTTCTTGATACCATGGTTGATACACGGAGCGTAAGCGATAATCAGGGACGGACCCGGATATGCCTCTGCCTCTGCCAGAGCCTTGATGGTCTGGTTCATATCAGCACCCATGGAAATCTGTGCAACATATACATAGCCGTAGCTCATGGCGATGGCTGCAAGATCTTTCTGTTTTACTTCCTTGCCGCCTGCTGCGAACTGGGCAACAGCACCGGTCGGAGTAGCCTTGGAGGACTGTCCGCCTGTGTTGGAGTAAACCTCGGTGTTGTAAACCATGATGTTGATGTCCTTGCCGCTTGCAAGTACGTGGTCAACGCCGCCGAAGCCGATATCGTAAGCCCATCCGTCGCCGCCGAATACCCACTGGGACTTCTTAGCCAGGAAATCTTTGTTCTTTACGATCTCCTTGCAGGTCGGGCAGTCAATGCCTTCGAGAACTGCAACCAGCTTGTCCGTAGCGGAACCGTTCAGAGCGCCGATGCCGAAGGTATCGAGCCACTCCTTGCAGGCTGCCTTCACTTCGTCGGAAGCCTTGTCGGAAGCGTAAACGGTCTCAACCTTAGCCTTTAAGCCGTCACGGATTGCGTTCTGAGCTAAAAGCATACCGTAACCGAACTCAGCGTTGTCCTCGAACAGGGAGTTGTCCCATGCCGGGCCGCGGCCGTCTTTGCCTACGGTGTAAGGTGTGGACGGTGAGGAGTTACCCCAGATGGAGGTACATCCTGTTGCGTTTGCAATGTACATTCTGTCACCGAAGAGCTGAGTAAGCAGCTTCGCATACGGAGTCTCGCCGCAGCCTGCGCATGCGCCGGAGAACTCAAGGAGCGGCTGTTTGAACTGGCTGCCCTTAACGGTGGTCTCTTTGAATTTCTCAATTACATCCTGCTTGATATCCAGGGTCTGGCCATAGTTAAAGCCGTCCTGAGCAGAAAGGTTGGACTCCAGGCTCTGCATGGTGAGTGCCTTCTCGCCCTTCTTGCCCGGGCAGACGTTTGCACAGGAACCGCATCCGGTACAATCCAGAGCGGAGATGGTCATGGCAAACTTGTACTGCGGCATACCTGTCATCGGGATGGTCTTCTGGCTCTCCGGAGCCTTAGCAGCCTCTTCCTCTGTCATGGCAATCGGACGGATAACTGCGTGCGGGCACACATAAGAACAGAAGTTACACTGGATACAGTTGTCCGGATTCCAAACCGGCACGTTTACGGCGATGCCGCGCTTCTCGTATGCGGAGGAGCCGGACGGAGTCGTACCGTCAACATACTTGGTAAATGCGGATACCGGCAGGTTGTTTCCTTCCTGAGCGTTTACAGCAGCCTGGATGTTGTTTACGAAATCAACAACGTCTTTTCTGCCGCCCTCTGCATGAACGAAGTCAAGTCCCTCGTCCTCGCAGGATTTCCAGCTTTCCGGAACCTGGATCTCTACGACGTTCTGAGCGCCTGCGTCGATGGCTGCCCAGTTCTTCTTAACAACGTCTTCACCCTTGCGTCCGTAGGTAGCCTGTGCGGCAGCCTTCATAAGCTCGATAGCCTTCTCCTCCGGGATGATGGCAGCCAGCTTGAAGAATGCGGACTGAAGGATCGTGTTGATACGTGTCGGGCCCATGCCGGTCTCGATACCAAGCTTCACACCGTCGATGGTGTAGAACTTGATGTTGTGGTCAGCGATGAATTTCTTCACCTGGCCCGGAAGGTGCTTCTCAAGGCCTTCCATATCCCATGCACAGTTGAGAAGGAATGTACCGCCGTCAACCAGCTCCTGAACCATGTTGTACTTTCTGATGTATGCCGGGTTGTGGCATGCAACGAAGTTGGCCTTGCGGATTAAGTAGGTGGACTTAATCGGGGAGTGGCCGAAGCGCAGGTGGGACATGGTAACACCGCCGGACTTCTTGGAGTCGTAATCGAAGTATGCCTGTGCATACATGTCGGTGTTGTCGCCGATGATCTTGATGGAGTTCTTGTTTGCGCCTACGGTACCGTCTGCGCCAAGGCCCCAGAACTTGCAGTTGATGGTGCCTTCCGGAGTCGTTACGAGCGGAGCGCCAAGCTCAAGGGAGAGGTTGGTCACATCGTCCACGATACCGATGGTGAATTTCTGTTTTGTATGGTTCTCATATACGGCAACGATCTGAGCCGGTGTCGTATCCTTGGAACCTAAGCCGTAGCGGCCAGTGAATACCGGAACCTGATCGAATTTCGTGCCCTTAAGAGCAGCAACAACGTCCAGGTAAAGCGGCTCGCCGATGGCGCCCGGCTCTTTCGTTCTGTCGAGAACGGAAATCTGCTTAACGGTCTCCGGAATTGCATTTACGAATGCTTCCGTAGCGAACGGTCTGTAAAGACGCACCTTAACGACGCCGACCTTCTCACCCTTCTTTACCAGGTAGTCGATGGTCTCTTCGATGGTATCGTTTACGGAACCCATGGCAACGATTACGTGCTCTGCATCAGCAGCGCCGTAGTAGTTAAACAGCTTGTAGTCAGTTCCGATCTTTGCGTTGACCTTGTCCATGTACTCCTGTACGATTGCCGGAAGGGCATCATAGTACGGGTTGCAGGCCTCTCTTACCTGGAAGAAGATATCCGGGTTCTGAGCGGAACCTCTCTGGCACGGATGGTTCGGGTTCAGTGCTCTCTTTCTGAACTCGTCGATGGCATCCATGTCTGTCATTTCTTTTAAGTCCTCATAATCCCAGGTCTCGATCTTCTGGATCTCGTGGGAAGTACGGAAACCGTCAAAGAAGTTGATGAACGGAACCTTGCCCTTTAATGCTGCAAGATGTGCAACAGGCGTTAAGTCCATAACCTCCTGTACGCTGGACTCGCAGAGCATTGCACAGCCAGTCTGACGACAGGCATATACGTCGGAGTGGTCGCCGAAAATGGAAAGGGCGTGGGATGCCAGGGCACGGGCAGATACGTTGAATACGCCCGGAAGCTGCTCACCGGCAATCTTGTACAGGTTCGGGATCATTAAGAGAAGACCCTGGGAAGCCGTATAGGTCGTTGTCAGAGCGCCTGCTGCCAGGGAGCCGTGTACGGCACCGGCTGCACCGGCCTCGGACTGCATCTCCGTGATCTGTACGGTCTGTCCGAACATGTTTGTTCTTCCATCGGTTGCCCACTCATCCGTAGCTTCCGCCATGGGGGAAGAAGGAGTGATCGGGTAGATGGCGGCCACGTCAGTAAACGCATAGGAAGCATGAGCTGCTGCATGGTTGCCATCCATGGTTTTCATTTTTCTTGCCATAGTGTTCCTCCTATTTTAAATGTATAAATAAAATGGATTTATTTATAGTACAGTCTGCTCCCGCCCTGCGGACTGCCGGCGGGCAAAAGACTACCTGTACTATATTATAGCAATTCCCGGCGAAAATGAAAAGCGAAATCGAAGGTTTTTTGCGTACAAAATCCCGAACAATGCAGATTTTTTTCGCAGCATTTCCGCATGGCGGATTGTAATCCGCATTGTGGAATCGCATGCAGTACACCGGGCCGCGGCTGCTCCAAAGGCTATTTTCCCTCTGCGCGAAGTGCGCATCCTCGCGGAGCGTTTTTGTTTCATAGGACGCAATTTCCCATGAAATAAAAAACCGGCCATGGCACAGCGTTACTGCCGCGTCATGGCCGGTTGAATCATTTGTTTTATCCGATGGGGGATATGAGCCCGTTTCCAGGCCCTGTCGTCGTCACGGGAGCAGGCGTCGTCTGGGGGATCGTCACCACGTCAGGTGAATTCCCCGGCTCTGAGCCTGGCTGCTGCCCGCCCGGCTGGCTGGCCGGGCCGCCGCTTTCCGACGGCAGGATATTGCTGCCCGGTTCCTCGCTTGGACGAACCTGTCCGTTTCCCGGAGATTCTTCATAGCCCGGCCCGGAGATTCCCGGCTCCGATGCCGTTGGCTGCGGATTTTCCGGAGATGCCGGAGTCGTGAGCGGGCTTCCTGCCGACGAGGACTCTGCCGTGCTGCTCTCGGACTCGGAGATGCTCTCCCCTTCCGTCGTCAGGACGCTTCCCGACGTGTTCCGCCTGATTGTGGCCGGCTTCCCGTTGTAGGTGCTGTTGTGAAGGAAGCTGTCCTCGATCACAACGCCGTCCTTCGTCTTCACCAGATTGGTCACCCAACGGCTTCCAGGCGTCGCTTCCTTGACAACCTTTTCCACACCCGGTTCCAGAGTCGGGTCTTCCTCGTAGGTCGGCGCCGGCGGGTCGATGACCTGGGTCTTTTCCGACTTCATGGAAACGGTCACGCCGTCTTCCAGAATCGGGCTTCCGTAAATGGAAATCGTCAGCTTATTATTGGAAAAGCTGGTCTTGATGCCGACGGCCGTCGTGGAGTTGTTCAAAAACTTCATGTCAGCGCTTCCGTAGCTGATCATCGCGTCTTCGCCCGGCGTCACATAGCTGGGCTCGTAGCTGTGGGCATGGCGCTCCGTCGTCTTTAAGCCGGAGAACACCACCGCATTGTAAAGCGTCGACGATACCTGGCAGACGCCGCCGCCCGGCTCTTCGATCAGGACGCCGTTTAAATAGGCGCCGGCCGGCTTGTATCCCTTGGCCGGCGTTCTCTCGCCGGTAGCCGCATTCATCGAGAATTCCTCTCCCGGCTGAATAATTAGTCCGTTTAAGGCCTCGGAAGCAAGACGGATGTTTTCGTTCCTGTCTTTGTTGGAGGTCGTCGTCGTCGTGAAGGTGCCGATACGCTTAAAGCTGGCCTTTGCCTGCTCCTTTGTGATTTCCGGCGCCACCGTCGACGCGGACGCCTCGATGACGGCCGTATAGTCGCCGGCCGCCAGGGCTGCCGTGATGTCAGTCACAAGCTTCTCCTGGTCTATTTTAATTCCGTTTTCTCCGTCTGCAAACAGGAATTCGTTTGTCGCCTTGTCATAAGACGAAATGGAGCCGTTCTTCGGCGCCTTGTCCCACGCGGCGGCAATTTTTTCCGCCTGGGCTTTGATTTCTTCCTCAAGGCCTGTGGCGTCAAACGTATAGTCTTTGGACTCTTTCGCGGAAAAGGCCTCTGCCAGCACGGCATCCACCTTGGTCTCCAGCACATCGTCCACGTCCATGGTCTCGCCGTTATAGGAGACCTTCATGCCCCAGCCGATAGACGACAATACCTTTTCCCTGGCTTCCGTCTGGGTCAGTCCATTGATGGAGACGCCGTTTACCGTCACCTCTGCCGAAAGCTCGGTTTCCGGCTCTGTTGTTTCTGCCTGGCTCTCCTTTTCTTCCCCGTTTCTTGCACAGCTATTGACACCCACGGCCACGCAGATCAGGAAAATCACAATGCCGATGGCAATCAGCAGGATTTTAGCGAAGTCCGGCCCCTGCCGTCTTCTGCGGTTGCGGCTCCTGGAGGCCGTCGTCCTCGGATTCCGCCTCGTGGTTCCTGCGCTCCGGTTCCTCGCATTCTGCACCGCCAGGATCCTGTCCGCACTGCTCTGGGAGCTTCTCGATGTTCTTGAGGCAGCCTGCCTCGTGTTCCCTCTCTTTCTTACATCACTCATACAGTCTCACCCTATTATTTTTCTCGGGCCTTCCCCTTGGAATTTGCCCTGTTATTACATGATCTAGTGTCAGTATCGAAATAAGTATAGCATAAATTGTGGAAAATGGTATAACATATTTCTTAATTTTTTATGGGACAACGACTGTGTCTTTCCTCGCTGTGAAAAGTGTGGTAAACTGGTATGGAAAACAGAGAAAAATCATAGAAAATGACATAAGAAAGAGAGAGTTCCATGAAATTCATTGATCTGCATGTGCATTCTACGGCTTCCGACGGCTCTTTTTCTCCGGCCGAGGTGGCGGCTGCTGCCGAGGAAAAGGGACTTTCGGCCATCGCCCTCACCGACCATGACACGACGGACGGCGTGGATGAGGCGCTGGCTGCGGCGGAAAACATGGAAGTGGAGGTCATCCCCGGGATTGAGATTTCCTGTGTCTATGAGGGAAAGGAAATCCATATCCTCGGCCTGTGCCTCGATCATAAAAACAAAGAACTTCTGGATTTTTTAAAGACAACCCGCCAAAAACGGGATAGCAGGAATACGGAAATGCTGCGGGCCTTCCAGGACGGCGGCTTCCCGCTCACCTGGGACGACCTGCTTGACGGCGTTCCCGGCACCGTCGTCACCAGGGCGCACTTTGCCCGCGCCCTCTTAAAAAAGGGCTGTGTCTCCTCCGTGGATCAGGCTTTTAAAAAATACCTGTCTCCCGGCTGCCCTTATTATAGGAAGAAAGAGGACGTGACGCCAAAGCAGGCCATGGAGATCCTGCGGACTGCCCGCGCTTTTCCGGCCCTTGCCCATCCCTGCCAGTATAAGTTCGGATGGGAAAAGACAGAGGAACTGATCGTCTATTTAAAATCCCTTGGCATGCTGGGGTTAGAGTGCTTCCACTCCTCCAACAACCAGGCGGAAAGCGCCAGACTGCGGGCCCTTGCTGACCGCCACGGCCTCTGTGTCACCGGCGGTTCCGATTTCCACGGCGCCGCCAAGCCGGATATCTCCATCGGAACAGGCCGCGGGAATTTACGCGTCCCGGCCTTCTACCTGGACGCCATCCGGCTCGCTTCCTTTCTCACCGGGCTTTAGGCTGTTTTCTTCGGCCCATACATCGTCTTCCAGAAGCTTTCTCACGGCCGCTGCCAGGGCGGCCGCTTTTTTATGATCGGTTCCCGAAGCCGTGACGCCAGCCACCAGCCCGCCCCTTCGCGCCAGGCCGGGAAAATAAAAATCGCAGTTTTCCTTTTTCGAGGCGTCGTTGACGGCAATGCCGCGGGCACGGCAGTTCAAAACCACAGCTTCGTTGACTGCCAGATTTCCGGAAGCCGCCAGCACGAAGGCCGGGCGCCCGCATGCGTCCAGATCCCGCTCTTCGTATTCCTTGTTCTCCCATAAGAGGCGGCCGGACGCTTTCTCTTCGTCCAAAACAGCTTTCAATTCCGGCCCGATTTCCGGCGCAATGACGCGGACCCGGCAGCCAAAGGGAAGAAGCGACAGAATCCGCCGGCAGGCAATCTTCCCGCCGCCGACCACGACGGCCTCTTTTCCCTGAATATCCGCAAAAAATGGAAAATATGCCATGAAGTCTCCTTATAAGTCCTTTAAATACAGGTCGGTCAGGCAGTATCTCGTATTCCCGTTATACCCGGTCACCGTATCTGCCATGGAAAGGGAATTTAAAATGGCTTCTTCCGTGGCCTCTGCCACGGCCTCAAAGGCGTCGTTTAAATACTCTTCTCCCACCTGGCGGATCTCGACAAACGGCTCATCCTGGGGAATCCGGTTGGCCGTCGTAAAGCCAAGCATGATGTCGCCGCTTCCGTGGCCCATGAACGAACCGCACCGAGAGAGTCCGACACCGCACCGGCGGATCAGCCGCTTTAACTGGCGGTCGCTTACGGGAAGATCCGTGCCGACCACCATCATGATGGAGCCCTCGTCCTTTTTGATATCCTCAATACGCGCCGCCAGAATATCGCCCAGCGGCTTTCCGTCCAGGACGAAATTCCGCGTGCTTCCGAAGTTTGACTGGACAAGGACGCCGACGGTGAAAGTCTCGCCGCCTATTTTTACCAGCCGGGAGGCAGAGCCGATGCCGCCCTTCATGCCGAAGCAGACCGTGCCCTTTCCGGCGCCCACGTCTCCCTCGGCAAAATCCGACGCTGCCGCGCGGATGGCCTCAAAAACGTGCTCCTTTGTCACAGCGCGCTCTGCGATGTTGTTCAGGTTTGAATCGTTGCATTCGCCGACCACCGGGTTTAAGGATTTCACCTCGATCCCCTCGTTCCTGCACCGCTCTGTCATGTAATCAACCATCGCATCGTGGACAAGCCCCACATTTAACGTATTCGTCAGGGCAATTGGCGTCTCTAACGTCCCAAGCTCCTCGATCTGGAGCGTGCCGGCCGTCTTCCCGAAGCCGTTGTGGACGAAGGCCGCCGCCGTCAGCTTCTTTTCAAACATGTTGTCGCGGCACGGAAGGATGACGGTGACGCCCGTCTTATGTTCTTCCGTGTCCACAGTGCAGTGGCCCACCGTAACGCCGGGCACATCCGTCAGCTTGTTTAATGGCCCTGTCTCATGCCTTCCAATGATGATGCCGTAATCGCGGATTCTTTTTTTCATATTTTCCATAGTCCCCCATTTTTTCACAAATTTTCTTGATGTTCCTTCTAAAATCAGCCTCTGGATTGTTAATTTTTTATCTATTTCACCGATTGATTTCTGCCTTTTCTCCTGCTACAATATGGATTGTTAAATGATTAACTAATTCAAGACCCCAAAAGGAGTGTTGTTTATGAAAATGAAACTGAAAAACATTACAAATCTCGATAAATTTTTTGATGTCATCAGCCAGTGTGACGGCGCCGTTGAGCTGAGCCTTCCCGAGGGCGGCTCCGTGAACTTAAAATCCAAGCTGTCCCAGTATGTTTCCATGGCAACGGTCTTTTCTAACGGCCATATCCATGAGCTGAATCTGACTACGCACGATCCGAAAGACTCGGAGCGCCTGGTTCGCTACATGTACCAGGGCTGTTAAACCCTTTCTCTTTTAAGACGGCGCAGACATCCTCATACGCTCCATAGAAGGTGCCCTGCGTCATCTGCATGCTGCCGCCCCCTCTTCCGTGAAGGAGACCGTTTAACTCCTTTGTGAGGGGGCGCATGTCGTTTTCAAGGCTCCCCAGCACATAAAAATAGCCGTTCTCCCCGTTTTTCGCAAGGCCGAGCACCGTATCGCCTTTCTTTTTTTCCAGCATCGCATTGACCATCTGCCTTAAGGGCACCGGCTCAAAATCCGGCTCACAGACGAAAAGACGGCCGCTCCCCTCTTCCATGGCCGACACCTTTTCCTCAATCAGGCTCCGGCAGAGCGCCCCGATCCGCATCTGAGCATTCCCAAGCTCTTCCTTTAACCGCTCCACGGCAGAGAAGGCCTCCTCCGGCCTGGCCGATAACAGCACGGCGATTTTCTGGAGCCCGTCCCTTTTTTTCTCATAATCCATAAGGGCCCGGCTGCCGCAGAGCAGACCGATCCGCACGCCGCCTTTGTAATGGATCATGGACGTGAATTTGACGATCCCGATCTCCCCGGTACGCGCCACATGGGTGCCGCAGCAGGCGCAGACGTCGCCGCCGGGGATTTTTACGATCCGGATATCGCCGGTAAGCTCTTTTTTGCTCCTGTAATCGAGGGTTTCCAGTTCTTCCTTCGGCGGGAACCCGGCGTAAACCTCCCGGTTGTCGTAGATGATGGCGTTGGCCTCCCGCTCTACTTCAAGAAGGTCCTCCCATTCCAGAATGCCGTTGAAGTCGATGGTGACTTCCTCGCTTCCCATGTGAAAGCCCACGTTGTCATAACCGAACCTGGCATGGATCAGGCCGGAAACGATGTGTTCGCCGGAATGCTCCTGCATGTGCAAAAACCGCCTGTCCCAATCGATAGTACCGGATACGGTAGTTCCCTCTTTCAACGGCCCGTCCGTTGTATGGATGATCTGCCCGTTTTTTTCATGGACATCCAGGACACGGACGCCGCCCAGGATGCCTGTATCTGCCGGCTGGCCGCCGCCCTCCGGGTAAAAGGCCGTCTGATCCAGAATGATCTCATATCCCTTTTTCCCCTCCTGACAGGAAAGGACGGCCGCCGTAAACTCCTTCTGATATGCTGAATCGTAATACAATTTTTTCATGTCCGAATTTCCTCGCTTTTTCCCTTGGTCTGCTATCCAGTATAACACCCTTTCCATGTTTTCTCAATCACGGAAAGGGCGTCAAAAAAAGTTTTCACGAACTGTCAACTATGACAAGCAGACTGTCATATGATGGAGTGTAATCAAAAAGCCTTTGGAGGATAAAACATGAGTGATTTAGCTGCTACAAACTGTGGATGCGGATGCGAGACAGCGAACAGCGGATGCGGCGGATGCAACATTATCTGGCTCATCCTGATTCTTTGCTGCTGCTGTGGCGGCGGCGGCTGGGGACATAATGGCTGCAATAACGGATGCGGGTGCGGTTCCGGCTTTGACAGCTGTATCTGGATCATTCTTCTGCTCTGCTGCTGCGGCGGCGGATGGGGCGGTGGCGGCGGCTTCTGCTGCTAAACTTTCTCGTTTCCTATCTTCGGGCGGGACGTCATCCCGCCCTTCTTTTATGATTTCTTTTTCGCTTTTTCCCGGCCATCAGGCGCTTTCGCCTTCGCGGGCTCACGGCCGTAAACGAGGCTTCCGTGCGCCTCCTTTTCGCAGTCTTCGTCGATTTCGTACACACTGTTTCCATCTATAATCAAACGCCTGGACATATTCTATCTACCTCCTATAACTTCATTGTATGCAGGCGGCATGAATTGATTGAATCGCGCATATATTGTCTCCAGGAAAGGAGACCTGCCAATGAACGAAAAAGAACTGAAGCTGACCGACCTGGATTATGCCGTCGGCAGCCATCGTCTCCAGATGATGAAAGCCGCCCTGCCGTACATGGAGATCCCGCAGCAGCGCACCATGTCCATGTTCATCAAATGGAACGAGCTTTTACGCACCATGGAATTTTTCCAGGACAACGAGGACGGCATGTTAAGCGTCTGCGCTCTGGACGAGGGCCATTCCTCGCCTTCTGACATGCTCCAGGCCATCCGTCCCTATGCCAACGAGAGGGAGCAGGAAATCATCGACATCATGGCAAGGTTCACGGAAAATCCGGCGTCCAGGGGGCCTATAAGCCCGGAACAGCTTATCTCCCTGCTACCGCCGGAACAGCAGTCCAGGTTTGAGACGATCCAGCTCATGATGCAGACCCTTGGCCAGATGTGAGGTCAGAAAGGAGATCCGGGATATGAATATGGCATGGAAGACGGATCCGCGCCTGCGCGGCATGGATCCAAAAAAGCTTGAGCTTCTCTCCCTCTTTTCCGAGGACATAAAAAAGACGCCGCCGGATAAAATGCTCTCCGCCCTGATGACCTTAAACAAAAGGGCGTCGGCGAGCGGGCTGTCTTTTTCCGACCGGGAGACGGCTCTTATCATCTCTATTCTCACGGAGGGGATGCCGTCGGCGGAGCAGAAAAAGCTCCAGATGCTAAAGTTCCTGGCGGCACAGCTCTCCAAAGGGAAAAAATGAAGGCGCACGCAAAGAAGGGCAGAGAAAGAAGCCATCCTTTCTCTGCCCTTATAACGTTTTCTGTTTACATTCCCTCTAAGTCGATTACATCGGCTGCGATGACGATCCGCGTATTGCTGTCGACGGACTGGATCAGCATCTGAACGTAGTTCTGCGGGATCTGGATCCCGGCCAGGGTGCCCTCGACGCTTCCTTCCTGCTGGCAGTTTACCACAAGCGCCGGATACGGTTCCTCCTCGTCCTCGGGGCAAAGGAGCATGCCGTAGTTGGAAAGCGCCTTCATGGACTCCAAAAGCACGGCCTGCTCCGTCTGGGGGCCTTTGGGCCCTGCGGTCACAATCGTCCCGTACTGTTCGGATTCCTCGTCTAAGATCAGGTAATCTTTTTCCGTCAGCTTCTGGTACGGCACAAGGCTCCCGGGATTTTCATGGCTCCCAAAGGCCTCGCTTGCACGGTAGACGCCGTAAAGCTCATCCTGCGGCACATCGGTGCCTCCGGACAGGATGCAGGTGGATGAAAACACCTCCTGCCATGTGCCGTCCGCCGATTTTGTATAGTAGAGAAGCCTGGAATTGACTTCCATGGCGCGGCCCTTCACTTTGGAATTTTCTGTCCGCACGGCTGCCGACGCCACAGGCGTCTCTGCCTGCTCATCGTTTAAAACCAGGACAAGGCTGTTCACGTCCTGAGCCACCGAAAGGCTCTCAATCCATTTCCCGCCTTCCTGGCTTCTCTTCCATTTGATGTCCACCGGGACGTCCTCGGCAGAGGCTGCCTCTGTTTCCAGTACAATCGTATCAACTGCTGCCGGCTGCGCTGCGTCCGCGGAATCGGTGCGATAACCGCCGAGACATAAAAGAAGTGCAATCGCGGCCGGGGCTATTTTATAAACATGCCTGTGCATATGGATCTTTCCCCTCTGTTTTGCCTTGCTGTAATTTCAAATATATCCCATTATAGCACATGCTTTGCGGAAAGTCACTGGAAAAAGCTGAAATTTCTTATTTCAGATATTTCTCAAACCAGTTCATCATCTCCGTCATCCTGCGGATCCGGTGGGTCGGCTTTCCGGAGCGGGACAGCTCATGGTTCTCGCCGTGGAACAGGCAGAGCCTCGTCTCCACGCCGAAGTAGCGGAGCGCACTGAACATCTGGAGCGCATCGCCCATCCAGCAGCGGTAGTCCTCGTCGGACTGGATGAACAAGGTCGGCGTCTTTGCCTTGTTGGCGTATTTGAGCGGCGAATGGAACCACATCTTATCCGGCGTGTTCCACGGGTCGGCATGGATCTGATCCATGTTGAAGTAGTAGCCGATATCCGTCGTCATGCACTTGGAGATCCAGTTGGAAATGCTTCTCTGGGAGACAGCGGCCGCAAAACGGTCGGTATTTCCGATGACCCAGTTTGTCATGAAGCCGCCGTAGCTTCCGCCCATGACGCCAAGGCGCTTCTCGTCGATCTGCGGGTACCGCTTCAGCACTTCGTCGGTCACGGCCATGCAGTGCTCAAAGTCGATGGTGCCGTGCTTTCCGGTAATGTCGGCAAAAACATTGCCGCGGCCGTCGCTTCCGAGCGGGTTCGTGAAGAATACGAAATAGCCGGCGTTTGCAAACACCTCATTCTCATGGAAGAAGGTGGGGCCGAAGGTGGCTCTCGGGCCGCCGTGGATCGTTAGGATGCCGGGATACGTCTTGTTCGGATCATAGTCCACCGGCTTCATCACATAGCCGTCCAGCTCAATGCCCTTATAGGTAAAGGTAAACTCCTCAACCGGGCAGACGCTTCTCTCTGCAAGGAGCGCGTCGTTGAAGGAGGTGAGCTTCTTCTCTTCTTTCCCGTCGAAGCTGTAACACTCCGTAAGGCCCATATCGCGCATGCCGGTGAAGTAGATGGTGTCGCCGCAGACGTCGATGGTGTGGATGCTGCCCTGCCTGTCGATCAGGGTCTTAAGGTTTCCGGCCGCATCAAAGCAGCGCAGAACCGTCTGCTTTCTCACGGTGGAGAGGAAGTAGATGTACTTGTCATCATGGACAAAGCCGGCGCCGTCAGCAAACTTGCAGTCGCAGCTCATGGTGTTGCGGATGCTGTCGTCGTAGTCGGAAAGGAGCGTTACAACGCCGTTTTCCACCGTATAGAGCTTGTCGTTTTCGTTGAAGCCGAAGTCCTTCATGTAGGAGCCGAAGAACGTCACCTTTCCGCCGAGGATGCAGGCGTAGTCGATGCTCATGTCCTTCTGTTCCACGAGTGTCTCCAGTTTTCCGGAAGAAATCGTGTACTGCATGAGGCCCTGGTAAACATCCTTTTTGTCGGTGTAGAGGCTGGAGATATAGAGAACCTTATCGCCCTCTTCTACCCAGTAGCCTTCCACATTCTCGTATTCCCGGCTCACGATTTCGGCTTTTCCCGTCTCCATGTCATAAACGGCCAGGCGTGTACGGATCTTGTTGACAACGCCCTGCCCGTTGGCCCAGAAGGGAAGCTCATCGAAGACCTCATAGTCCTTCTCTTCCTTCCATGCCTTTGCGGCAGCTTCCTTCTCTTCGCCCTCTAAGGAAGCGAAATCCGGCTTGTTGTAGTCGTATTTGATGCTCATGACAAGCTTGTTTCCGGCCAGTTTCATCTTGGAAACCTTATACGGTACGGCAAATGCGAACTGCGCCTCGCCGCCGCAGATGGAAATTTTATAAAAGCAGGTCCAGTCCTCGCCGTTTTTCACCTTTTCCGCATAGGATTTCTCCCGGTCAGACGTGAAAAGAAGGGTCTTCTCATCCAGCCAGATGAAATTTCTCTCCTTCTTCCCGCCCGTCAGTTTCCTCACGGATCCGTCTGCCATAGTGTAAATCCACAGGCAGGAATCATAGCGGTTGTCCTTTACGTTTGCGTTCACAACGGCCAGAGCCGCGTGGGCGCCGTCGGGAGACGATACCATGCAGGTCGGGTAATTGTAGTAAGTAAAATCGTCGATGCCAATTCTTTTCATTTCTGGATACCCCCATATATTTTTATGCTTTTCCCAAATCCTGGCCGGACTCAGGAAAAGGAACAAGCCCCCTGCATAAATGCCGGAGGCTGGATTTCCTCATTACTTGCCTTCTGTCAGATGACATGCCACAAAATGACCCTTCTCGATCTCCACAAGCTTCGGCTCCTCGCTTCTGCACCTGTCAGTCGCATACGGGCATCTGGCCGCGAACCGGCAGCCCGGCTTCGGGTTGATCGGGGACGAAATCTCGCCCTTTAAGATGATCCGCTCACGCCGCTTTTTTAAGCTCGGCACAGGGATGGCCGATAAAAGCGCCTGGGTATAAGGATGGGTCGGACGGTCGAACAGCATTTCCGACGGCGCTTTCTCGATGAGCTGGCCAAGATACATAACGGCGATATCGTTGGCAAAATGGTTCACGACCGAAAGGTCATGGGTGATGAAGATATACGTAAGGCCCATCTTCTCCTGAAGATCCTGCATCAGGTTTAAGATCTGTGCCTGGATAGACACGTCAAGGGCCGATACCGGCTCGTCGCAGATGATGAGCTTCGGCTCCATGGCAAGGGCGCGGGCAATGCCGATACGCTGCCTTCTTCCGCCGTCCAGCTCATGCGGGTAGGTGTTCACAAGGCGGTCCGCAAGGCCGACGACTTCCATTAACTCATGGACGCGCTTTGCCCGTTCATTTTTATCCGGAACCAGCTTCTGGAGCTTCAAGGGCTCGCCGATGATCTCGCTGACGGTTTTTCTCGGATCCAGCGATGCGTAGGGATCCTGGAAAATGAGCTGCATCTCCCGTCTTAAGAGGCGCATCTCTTCTTTATTCTTTTTTACGATGTCCTCGCCGTTAAAGATGACCTCGCCGGAGGTGGGCTCGATGAGACGTAAGATGGCGCGGCCCGTGGTGGATTTTCCGCAGCCGGACTCGCCTACGATTCCCAGTGTCTTTCCTCTCTCCAGAGTGAAGCTGACATCATCGACGGCATGAAGCGTCCCCTTCGGGGTATTGAAATATTTTTTTAAGTGTTTTACTTCAAGGATCGTATCTGCCATTACTGCTCACTCCTTTCGATTTTGAAATCCGGTTCGTCATATCTTGAGCAGCGCACATAATGGGTATCGCTGACCCACTTCTTTTCCGGACGGGCCGCCTTGCAGCTTTCCGTACAGTATTTGCACCGCGGCGCGAAGCAGCAGCCCTTCGGCAGCATCGTCGGGTCGGGCATCAGGCCCGGGATCGGCTGGAGACGTTCTTTCCTGTCCTCAATGTTCGGAAGGGAGCCGAAAAGCCCCTCGGTGTAGGGATGGAGCGTCCGCTCGAAAATGTCTTCCAGCGTTCCGTGCTCGACAATCTGGCCGGCATAGACGACGGAAACCTCGTCACAGACCTCGGCGATGATTCCAAGGTCATGGGTAATCATAATCATGGCGGAGCCGTATTTTTCACGGAGCTGCTTCATGGTTTCCAGAACCTGCGCCTGGATCGTCACGTCGAGAGCCGTCGTCGGCTCGTCGGCTAAAAGGAGCTTCGGGTTGCAGGCCAGCGCCATGGCGATGACGACACGCTGCTTCATTCCGCCGGAGAACTGATGCGGATATTCGCCGTAGCGCTCTCTCGGGATTCCAACGACCTCCAACATATCGCCGGCCTTCTGGGCCGCTTCCTTTTCACTGATGTTTTCATGGAGCGCAATGACCTCGGCAATCTGCTCGCCGACCGTAAGCACCGGGTTTAAGGAGGTCATGGGATCCTGGAAAATCATGGATACCAGGTTTCCGCGGATGTGCTCCAGCTCTTTTGTGGGCATGTTTAAAATGTCTTTGCCGTCCAGGATGATAGAGCCGTTTTTGATGACTCCCGGCGGGTCCGGCACAAGCCTTAAAATGGAAAGGGCCGTCGTCGTCTTCCCGGAGCCGGTCTCGCCTACGAGGCCCAGGGTTTTTCCATGTTCAAGCTGGATATCCAGCCCGTTTACGGCCTCCACAACGCCGTCTTCCGTCTCATAGTGGATGACCAGATCTTTTATGTCAAGGATTAAGTCCTTCTTGTTCTCTTCTGCCACGTCGGTATCCTCCCTTATTTCTTTAATTTCGGGTCAAGCGCATCCCGCAGTCCGTCGCCGAGAAGGTTTAAGGACAGGATCGTGATGATGATCGCAATACCCGGGAAAATGCACAGATGCGGCGCATTCCTCAGATAGGAACGGCCTCCCGACAGCATGGCGCCCCACTCCGGTGTCGGCGCCTTCACGCCAAGTCCGAGGAAGCTTAAGCCTGATGTGGAAAGGATCGCCGATGCTACCTTTAAGGATACCTGTACGATGATCGGTGCCATACAGTTCGGGATGATGTGGGACGTGATAATCTCGAAGTTGTTGGCTCCGATACATCTGGCCGCCTCCACGAACTCCTGATCCTTTACGGTAAGAACCGAAGCGCGCACAATTCTGGCATAGCTCGGCACCGAGGAAATTCCGATGGCTAACATCAGGTTGATTAAGCTCGGCCCGAGGGCTGATACGATGGTAATGGAAAGAAGAAGGCTTGGCACCGCCAGAAGGATGTCCATAAACCTCATGATGACATTATCCACCTTACCGCCGTAGAAACCTGCGATGGCACCAAGGGTACCGCCGATCAAAAGGGAAATCGTAACGGCCACAACGCCTACGCTTAAGGAAACTCTGGATCCATGGACGAGACGTGCCAGGATATCGCGGCCAAATTCATCGGTTCCGAGCCAGTGCTCGCTACTCGGGCCTTCCAGGCGGATCGACGTATCCTGCTTGATTACCACATCGTTATAGTCAAAAATGAAATCTGCAAAGATTGAAACCAGGATTAAAAGAGTGATGACAAATAGGCCAAGCATTGCCATCCTGTTCTTTTTCAGCCGGCGCCATGTTTCCTGGAACTGGCTGCGCTTCTTTACCTGAACCGCGCCGTCCTCCATATGTACCGCCGGATTGCTTTTTTTCGCTCCCATATGCTGCCTCCTTACTTTCTCTTATACTGCGCTTTGATCCGCGGGTCGATGAATGCATAGAGGATATCGACCAGCAGGTTGATAATACTGAAGGTGATGGTCAGCGTAATAACACCGCCGAGAACCAGAGGCGCGTCCTTGCTCTTGATGGAATCTACCAGGAGACGGCCAAGTCCCGGCCACGCAAATACGGTCTCTGTCAGGGTGGCGCCGCCTAAAAGGGAGCCGAACTGGAGGCCGATAACGGTGACAACAGGGATCAGTGCATTTTTAAGCGCATGATGGCGGATCACCCGCTTCTCCGGCACGCCCTTTGCACGGGCTGTACGGATGTAGTCCTGACGGATAACCTCCAGCATGGAGGAACGCGTCATACGTGTGATTAAGGCAGCATCGCCGGTTCCCAGGGTAATGGCCGGCATGATGTAGTTTTTCCATCCGCCCATACCGCCGGACGGCAGCCAGCGAAGATTTAAGGAGAACAGAATGATTAACATGAGCCCGAGCCAGAAGTTCGGCGTTGCAACGCCTAAAAGGGCTGCTACCATTCCCACGTTGTCAACTGCGCTGTACTGTCTCGTAGCGCTGACGATACCGATTGGGAGCGCGATCCCGACGGCCACAAGGATCGACCAGAATGCCAGCTTTGCCGTATTGGGGAATGCAGACATGATGGTGGAAAATACATCTCGTTTTGTCTGATAGGACTGTCCCATGTCGCCGTGGAGAAGATCCCACATGTATCTGCCGTACTGGACGATGACCGGCTTATCCAGGCCAAGGTCCTTGCGGACGGCTTCAATCGTCTCCGCGTCTGCGCCCTCGCCTGCCACAATGGCCGCGGTATCGCCCGGCGACAGGCTCAGGATGAAGTAAACCATAAAGGTAACGCCAATCAGAACAGGGATCAGCATTACCAATCTCTTCAAAATATATCTGCTCATTGATACCTTCCATTCTGCCGTGTACCGGCGTTTGTCGTGGATTTTTTTAAAGGTGCGGGTGCCTATGATCGCACCCGCACCTCACGTTCCTTTTCTTTTCAGGCCATCTGAAAATTAGTTCTCATAGTGGCAGTTGCCAAGATAATGCTGTGCACCTTTATGAAGCTTGAAGCCCTTTAAGTCTGCGCGGGTGCCGACCAGGTTGTCCTGATAGTAAAGCGGTACCCACGGTGCCAGCTCTTTACATCTCTCCTGGATCTGTTTGTAGAGATCCATACGTGCGGCTTCGTCTGTCTCCTGGGCTGCTGCAATAATCATCTCATCCAGCTCTGCATCTGTCAGGAACGCACGGTTTCCGGTTGCGCCGTGGTTGCTGGAATGGAACAGCGGATATACGCTGCTGTCCGCATCGAAGGAGGAGTTGGACCAGCCTAAGATATACATGTCATGGTCTCCTGCGTTGAGGGAGTCAAGGAAAGCGCCCCACTCATACATGGAAATGTCAACGGTAATGCCAACCTCGGCAAGCTGCGCCTGCACAAGCTGTGCGGAACGGTTTCTCACGTCGCCGGATACGAAAAGCTGGCAGGTGAAGCCGTCAGCATAGCCGGCCTCAGCAAGGAGCTGCTTTGCCATTTCCGGATCGTAGTCATATCCTGTCACTTCCTCGGACCAGCCGGGGATCGTGGAGTTGATGACGCTGTTTGCAACCTGGCCGCGGCCCTCTAAGATCGTATCCACGAATACCTGCGGGTCGATGGCGTAGTTGATCGCCTGACGGACTTTCACATCCTGGAACGGGCCCTTTGTCGTGTTCATGCCCAGGTACTCAATGGAAGAGGAAAGCTGGGTCAGAACGGATACGTCAGGATTGGACTCCAGGTTGATGGCGTCGATGGCATCGAGCGACCATACGAGGTCGATTTCGCCGGTCTCAAGGGCGATGGCTCTCGCGCTGCCCTCCGGGATCACGCGGCAGGTAATGGATGTTGCAATCGGCATATCGCCCCAGTAATTTTCATTTCTCACAAGCGTATAGTGGTCGTTGGGAACCCACTCGGTTAAGTCGAACGGACCGGAGCCTAAGATATTCTCCACATCGCCGTAGGCATCGCCTGCTGCCGTTACGGCTGCTTCCGATACGATGCTTAAGTTGGAGTTGCAGACGATGGCCGGGAAGGACGCATACGGCTCGGAGAGCTTGATCGTCACCTGGTGGTCGTTGTCAACTACAACCTCGGAAACCTTGGAGGTGTTGCTTAAGGTCTTCGGCATGGTTTTTGCACGGTCAAACGTAAACTTTACATCCTGTGCCGTCACAGGCGTTCCGTCTGCGAAAACTGCGTCTTCTCTCAGATGGAACACATAGTCCTGGGTTCCGGAAAGCTCATAGCTTTCAGCCAGGTCGCCGACGATATTTCCGTCGTCGTCGATGTCAAGCAGCGTGCTGTACACATGCTTTAACAGGATGGAGGAGGTGGTATCCTGCTGCCCTGCCGGGTCCAGAGAAACCACGTCCGACTTGATTCCGAAGATAATATCGGTCTTTCCGATATTTCCGCTGCCTTCCGAAGAAGATGCCCCCCCGTCTGCTGCTTCTGCGGCCGATCCGCCGGCAGATGCGGCTGTCGTCTCGCTGCCGGAATCGCCTCCGCATGCGGAAAGCATCATAGATGCTGCAAGCACGGCTGCAAGAACTTTTGCCATTCCTCTTTTTCTCATAAAATTTGCCCTCCTTTATTTTACCCGTCCCCCGGTATAGGCTGGAGCCATTGTCCCCTCTCCTGCCCTTTCCGACCGGGCGCCCTCCTGGTACCACGCAGGCTGGCCGGTACAGGTCTTGCATTCATAAGGATATCAGCTTTGCACAATTTTGTCAATATTTTTCGCAATCTTAGCGCTTTTCTTATGGATTTTGCCAAGTTTTTCACAAATACGCGTAGTGTGTTTACTATACACGCCGGGAAAAGCGCAAAATTGCCGGGATTCCGTCACTTTTTTCTGTACGAATTATACAAAGCCCGTTCCCGTCTCCATCAGTCCTTCATAACTGCCGGCGTCCCAATGGCTTCCCGGACTTCGGAGAGCCGTCCGCGCATGCGGTTGGTCTATTCCATGTTCTCTGCCGCCGTAAAATATGCCAGCAGATTGCAGATGCTCATGAAGCCCAGCACCGAGTTGTAAAAAAACATGTCATGGTTGTTGCAGGTGAGGACGATGGTTGCAGATGCGGCCGGCGGCGCCTCTGTCTTATCGGTGACGACAATCTGGGGGACGCGGTTCTTTTCCAGGAATTTTGTGGTGTTGACGAGGTGCTTGGCGTAGCCGGGAACGGAAAAGAGGATCACGGCGTCCTCCGGGCCGATGTGGCACATGTAGTCGTTGTAGATGGCCCTGCTGACGTTTCCGAGATCTACGGCTTTGACTCCGATGGTTAAAAGGCGCCTTGTTAAATAGGAAGAAATGCCCGTCGTCAGCTCGTGGCCGACTACATAAACCATGTTTGCGCCGCGGATGATGGAAACGGCCTCCTGGACGCGGTTTAAGGGAAAGGACGAATACGTTTTTTTCAGGACGTTTATTTCATTTTCCACGAACTCATGGAACAGCTTTTCCCTGTCCTCGGTCTCGTCCGCCTGCTTTCCGATCCAGTCGGTGATCCGCCCCAGGGTGTCTCCGCCGCTTAAGCGCACCTGGAGATGTTCCCGGAGCTGGCGTTTTAACTCCACGAAGCTGGAAAGCCCGATCCTTTTTGCGAACCGCAGGATCGTCACCTCCGTGACGCCGAGGGCCTCTGACATCTCCTTCAGGGAATAGAAGCAGACCTCGTCGGGGTATTTGAAAATATAGTCGGCAATGCGTTTCTGAGCCGGGCTCAGGGTCTCATACCGTTCTGTAACTGCCTCCAGAATGTCCATCTTTTACTCCTTTATCGCTGTAATGTCTAATAAAATTTATTATAAGGGAGTCCGCGCGGAAAGTTCAAGCTTTTTTTGCGTTTTTTTCATATTTTCCTCCTTTTTTGATGGTTTTTCGTCTGTTTTCGTAAAAATAAGACGCTGCGCGCGGCATGCGCCCAGGCCGGAGGCTTTCATGCAATGGGGACTCTGTTTTCAGGCGGATAAAAAAGTGTGCGCTGCGGCGCACACTCGCGCCGGAGCGCGGCTGCGCCAGCAGCCATATTCCTCTGCGCGAAGTGCGCATCCTCGCGGAGCGTTTTATTTCATAGGACGCAATCTCCTATGAAATAAAAAAGGCGCCCTCTCCCAGGATGTCCCAGGGGGAAGGCGCCTCGGCCGTTTATTTTGCCACAATGTTGACAATCTTTTTCGGAACGTAGATTTCTTTTATGATGGTACCGGCAAGTTTTCCCTTTACGGCTTCTTTTCCGGCTGCAATCGCATCTTCTTTGGAGATGTCGGCCGGCACGGAGATGACGGCTCTCGTCTTTCCGTTTACCTGGACGGCGATTTCGATCTCATCGTCCTTCATGGCCTCCGCATCGCACTCCGGCCATGTCTGATGGAAGACGCTGTCGGTGCCGCCAAGGTCTCTCCAGAGCTCTTCGCCCAGATGCGGCGCAAACGGGGAAAGCAGAATCACAAAGGTCTTTAAGGTCTCTTTGTCGATGCCGCCTTCGGTCTTTGCCAGGTCAATCAGCTTGTTGTTGTACTCCATGAAGCCGGAGACTACGGTATTTAAGCTGAACTGGTTGAAACGCGTCTCGATGTCGTAAACCAGCTTGTGACGCAGCTTCACCATTTCTTTCGTCTCTTTGACGTCTTTGTCCTTGCTTGTCATCACCAGGTTGTAGAAACGGTTCAAGAACCTGGCAACGCCCTCGATGCCGCGGTCATCCCACTCGGCATCCAGTTCCGGCGGGCCTACGAACAGCTCATAGAGGCGCAGGGCGTCGCAGCCGTAATCCCTCACCAAATCATCCGGGGAAACGACGTTTCCTTTGGACTTGCTCATCTTGATGCCGTTCTTTCCTGTAATCATGCCCTGGTTGAACAGCTTCTTGAAGGGCTCGTCAAAGTCGATGACGCCGATGTCATATAAGAACTTCGTATAGAACCTGGAATACAGAAGGTGAAGCACTGCGTGCTCGACGCCGCCGATGTACATATCCACCGGCAGGTACTTATCGGCCTTCTCTCTAGATACCAGCTCTTTGTCGTTTTTGTTGTCCACGTAGCGTAAGAAATACCAGGAGGAACCGGCCCACTGAGGCATGGTGTTGGTCTCTCTCTTTGCAGGGCTTCCGCAGCAGGGGCATGTGGTGTTGACCCAGGAGTCGATGGCTGCAAGCGGGGATTCTCCTGTTCCCGTTGGCTGGTAGCTGTCCACCTCCGGAAGGGTCAGCGGAAGGTCTTCTTCCGGCACCGGCACATTGCCGCACTTCGGGCAGTGGATGATCGGGATCGGCTCGCCCCAGTAACGCTGACGGGAGAATACCCAGTCGCGCAGCTTGTAGTTTACGGTCTTATGGCCGATGCCCATCTCTTCGATCATTAACGGCGCTTCCTTCTTTAAGACAGCGGATTCCATGCCGTTCCAGTCTCCGGAGTTGATCATGGTGCCGCTCGCCTCGGTGTAGGCCTCGGTCATGTTTTCAATTTCTTTCCCGTCCTTGGCGATAACCTGGATGATCGGGATATCAAATTTCTTTGCGAATTCAAAGTCACGGTCGTCGTGGGCCGGAACGCACATGATGGCGCCTGTTCCGTAGTCGGCCAGGACGTAGTCGGACAGCCAGATCGGGATCTTCTTGCCGTTTAACGGGTTCACGGCGTAGGAGCCGGTGAAGACGCCGGTCTTTTCCTTGTCCTGGAGACGGTCGACGTTGGATTTCATGGAAGCGTCGAAGATGTATTTTTCGACGGCCTCTCTCGTCTCGTCGGTGGCAAGGCTCTTTGCTAATTTATGCTCCGGTGCAAGCACCATAAAGGTGGCGCCGTGGAGCGTGTCGGGACGCGTCGTGTAAACCGTGATCTTCTCTTCTCTTCCGTCCACCGGGAAATCTACCTCGGCGCCGTAGGATTTTCCGATCCAGTCGGTCTGCATCTTCTTTACTTTTTCCGGCCAGTCCAGCTTATCCAGGTCGTTTAAGAGACGGTCTGCATAAGCCGTGATTTTTAACATCCACTGGCGCAGGTTCTTTTTCGTAACCGGCGTTCCGCAGCGCTCGCAGCAGCCGTTTACAACTTCCTCGTTGGCAAGTCCTGTCTTACAGGACGGGCACCAGTTGATCGGGAATTCTTTCTCGTAGGCCAGGCCTTTTTTGAACATCTGGACGAAGATCCACTGGGTCCATTTGTAAAAGGCCGGATCCGTCGTGTTGACTTCCATGTCCCAGTCGTAGATCGCGGCGATCTCCTGGATCTGCTTTTTGATGTTCTTCACGTTTTCTGCCGTGGATTTTGCCGGATGGACGCCCATTTTAATGGCGTAGTTCTCAGCCGGAAGGCCGAAGGCATCCCAGCCCATCGGATGAATCACGTATTTTCCGCGAAGGAGCTGGTAGCGGCTCCAGACGTCGGAGATGACATAACCTCTCCAGTGGCCCACATGAAGGCCGCTGCCGGACGGATACGGGAACATATCCAGGCAGTAATATTTTTCTTTTTTCCCATCATTGACATTGATCGGGTCCTTTTCCCAGTTCTCACGCCACTTTTTTTCGATGGCAGTGTGATTGTACTGTGCCATGACGTTTCCTCCATTCTGATCGTTGAAAAACTCTCCCTGTATTGAAATCGTGTGCGCCGGGCGCACCCTGTGGAATAAAAAAGCCCCTGTCTCTTTTATATAGAGACGTGGGGGCTTAAACTCACGCGGTACCACTCTATTTCATACGGCGTCTGCCGCATGCTCTCGTTTCCTGGTAACGGTCGGACCGGCGTTGCCTACGCAGGAGAGCTTCTCCCTTCAGCAAGCTACTTGGAGGCCAGTTCAAAAGCATTCCGGAGCTGCCTCGCACCGCCCGGCAGTTCTCTGATCCTTCCCGCTTCCTACTCTTCCTCTTCAGCGTATTTGCACTGGTTTGTAATTTATCATAAATTGGCGGGCGTGTCAAGGGTGCGGGGCGGGGGAATTTAGGAATTCTTCATCACAACGCCCTCCACCACATCGGCGGCATGCTCGCAGGCGTCGGCGCATTTTTCCAGATAGCTGTAAATTTCCCGCCATGCGATGATTTCCAGCACATCCTTTTCCTCGCTGTGCAGGGCACGCATGTTGGCGATGTAGAGGCGGTCGGCCTCCTCCTCCAGGGAGTTGATCCGGATAATCCGGTCTTTCAGCTCCTTGGAGCGGCGGAAGTTGGCAAACTCCCTCATCAGGCCGCAGATTTCCTCGCAGCAGCGGATGACGATATCCAGCATCTCAAGCGCCTCCGGGCGGATTTTGCTCACGTTGTTGATGTAAATGCGGATGAATACCTCTTCGATTTTATCGGTCAGGTTGTCGATCTGCTGGCTTAAGGATGCGATGTCCTCCCGCTCAATGGGCGTGATGAATGCCTTCACCAGCTTGTCGTTTAATTCATGCTTTTTCTCGTCTGCCGCATGCTCGATGGCATGGAGCTCATCCAGCCGTTTTTTCGTCTCCTCCGGGCGGAAATCGGAAAGGATATCTTTTAACAGGTGGGCAGCCTGGCTGGAAAATTCCGCGCAGGTAATGAAGTTCTGGAAATAAAAATCGTCCTGTTTTTTTGCCATGGTTTTTCTCCTTCTACTCTTTTAAAAAACGAACATGAATATTTTCGCCATGATGAAGCTGATCAGGCCGCAGCCCGGGAATGTGAAAATCCAGGTCAGCATCATGTCTTTTACGACGCCGAAATTGATGGCGGAGACGCGTTTTACGGCTCCGACGCCCATGATGGCGCTGGTTTTGGTGTGGGTCGTAGACACCGGGATGCCGAGAAGGCTGGAATAAAGAAGGCAGATGGCTCCGGCCACATCGGCGGAAAAGCCCTGATAGCGCTCTAATTTTACCATATCCATGCCGACGGATTTGATGATTTTCTCACCGCCGACGCTGGTTCCCAGAGCCATGACGACGCTGCACAAAAGCATGAGCCAGATGGGGATTTCCATGCCGCTTACGGAGTTCTTCCCGTGGGCGAAGGCGGCGCCTAAAAAGAGGACGCCGATGAATTTCTGGCCGTCCTGTGCCCCGTGCATGAAGCTCATGGCCGCGGCGCCGGCGATCTGGGCGTATCCGAAGACCTGGTTCGTCTTCCTGCGGTCCATCTCCCGGCAAATTATGGTGATGGCGCGGCAGACGAGCCAGCCGGTTAAGAAGCCCAGAACGAGGCTTAAAACAAGGCCGTAAAGCACTTTCACCCATTCTGCGCCGTTGATGCCGCCGATTCCGTGCTGGATCGCTATGGCGGCGCCGGAAAGTCCTGCGATGAGGCTGTGGCTTTCACTTGTGGGGATGCCGAAGTAAGAGGCGCCCACGCTGTACACGACGATGGATAAAAGGGCCGCGCACAGGGCGATCAATGCATTCTGGGTGCTGTCTCCGAAGTCCACCATGTTGCTGATGGTGGAGGCCACGGAGCTGTTGATCTGCGTCATGATGAAAACGCCCAGGAAGTTAAAAAAGGCGCTCATGAGGATGGCTTTTCTGGCGCTTAAGCAGCGCGTCGTCACGCAGGTTGCGATGGCGTTGGGGGCGTCCGTCCATCCGTTTACGAAGATCACGCCGAGGGTGAAGATGGTCGTAACGAGAAGGGCCGGATTCCCCAGGGTTTCCCTCAGAAAGCCGAGAAATGATAAGTCCATATCCTGTTTCCTTTCCTGTTTTTCTGTTCCGTTTTCTGCACGATACACAAAAAGGTACGGCCCGCAGGCGATGAAAGCCCCCGGACTGTACCTTTTTATAAACTATGACATTGGCAAGCGATACGTCTGCTCATCAGGCAGGCACTCCTTTTCCAGTAATGACAACGTAAAATCTATGTAATATCCGTGCAAAACAAATTTAGGTTATCATATTCAGGAAAGGAAGTCAATGATTGGCAGAATTTCTTAACATTTCCTAGCAGCAGCCCGGGACGGAGCTTCCGCCCGGCCAATTATGAATGGCTGCAAACCTGCACTTTGGGTCATTCCGTCTCCATGGCCGTGATTTCTGTTTCGATCTGCTGCGGTCTGCCCGCTGTACCGGCGTCCCGGACTGCGTACAGGGTGCCGACGATTCCCATGATGCAGAGGACAATGGCCGCGAGGCGTTTCTGGCTTTTTTCCATGTTTCCCATCTCCTTCTTATGCGCGCTCCAGCAGCTTTTTTACGATTTTTCCAACCGCAAAGCCAAGCAGGAGTCCAAAAAATTCGGCGGCAAGGTACATCAGAAGATAAAAGCCCAGGGCCGCCCAGTCATTTATGGTAATCCAGTATTCCGGAAGAAAGGCCAGCGCGCCGAAAGCCAGATATAAAAAACTCATGCCCTTTTTAAGCCCGCAGAAAAATGAGCAGAGAAACACGGCTGCCGGCATCACTGCCAGCATGACGATGATGGCGCTCGTGTCGTTATTGATAAACAGCGGGCAGCCGTAATAAATCATCACGAGCACCATCCCGTAGGGAAGAATTTCTTCGATTCGCTTTTTTATGTCCATGATTTGCCTCTCTTTTGCCTGCCGCCAGGGACGTCCCGGACGGCAGGTTTGCTTTTTGACCCTGAGGATTGCGGGAGCACGTCGTGCGGAGCAATCCGGTATCATGGGGCAAAATACCTTTTGGCCCCAACATCTTTTGAGAAGTATAGCACAGGATGCGAAAATTTGCCAGACGGAAAATGCGGGGCGGCTACTGGGGAGTTTGCGGCGCTGTGTAAACAGTCTCTCCGTCCTTTATGGTTTCCAGCACGCGGATATCGCGGATTTCCATGGGCGGGACTTCCAACGGGGAGCGATCCAGGATTACCAGATCGGCGCGTTTCCCTTCATCGATGCTGCCTTTTTCGTGTTCCTCAAAATATTCGTAGGCTGCGTCAATGGTTACGGCCCTGAGCGCCTCGTAGGCAGAAATCCGCTGGTCTTCCCCGATAATGTTTCCGCCGCGGCTTAAACGGTTTACGGCGCACCAGACGGAATGGAGCATGTCCGGCTTTGTGACCGGCGTGTCCTGGTGGAAATTCACCTTCACGCCGCGGTCCAGGGCATCCCTTGCCGGGCTTATGTGGTTTCCGCGTTTCTCACCGAAATTTTTCACATGGATATCGCCCCAGAACCAGACGTGGCCGATGAAAATTGACGCAATCATGCCGATTTTTGCCATGCGGTCAAGCTGGTCGTTCCGCACAGTCTGGCAGTGGATCATGACCGGGCGCAGGTCGTTTGTGTTTTTTGTCTTTTCCAGGGCTTTCTCATAGGCGTTCAGGAACTGGTCACCTGCCGCATCGCCGTTGCAGTGCACCAGAATCTGACGGTTCTCCGAAACGGCACGCATCATGTGCTCTTCCACTTCCTCGTCAGTCATCCACGGATAGCCGCAGTAGCCCTCTTCTCCGCCCAGGTACGGCTCTGTCATCCAGGCCGAGCGGCCCTGGGGCGAGCCGTCTAACACCAGCTTGTAGCCGCCGATTTTCACGCGGTTTCTGTACGTTCTGTATGTTTCCCCATACGCTTCCATGAGGGCCGCGCCGCCGGTGCTGAGCTGCGGATATGCCACAACATCCAGCTTTAACATCTTATTTTCTGCCATCCAATCCAGGGTTTTCATGTCTTCCGAAGCGGTGGCGCCGTCCTGGGCTGTTGTGACGCCATGCTCCAGGTACATGGTCTGGATCGCATCGTACATGCGGGAGCTGTCCTGGCTTACGCGGCCGGCGACTGCTCCCTGAAGAAGGCGCACGCCCATCTCTTCCACATATCCGCTCGGCTCCCTTCCGCCGGGAAGGCGCTCGATGAGGCCTCCTGCCACATCCGGGGTGTTTTCATCCATACCGGCCAGAGCCAGAGCGGCACTGTTGGCGCAGGCCAGATGGGCCGAGACATGAAGGATCAGGATCGGGATTTCCGTGCTCACCTGGTCGAGGACGCGCTTGTCTGGCTGGGCCTGTTCTTTTAAGAAGTTGTGGTCGTATCCGAAGCCAATCACGGCCTGGTCTTTCGTGACGGCGTTTTTCCGGATGTATTCCTTCAGAACCCGGATGATGTCGGCGAAGGATGAGCAGTCCGACAGGTCCGCGTACAGCGCCATTTTTGCGTTCATGACGAAATGGCTGTGGGGGTCTATGAATGCCGGCAGCAGGCAGCGGCCGGCCAGGTCGACTTTTTTGACATCAGAAGATGCGGCTGCCTCGAGTTCCTCCAGGGCGCCGACTTTGGCGATGCGTCCGTCTTTTATGAGGACGGCTTCCGGGTTGTGGGATGGGGGTGTTGGGGTGGATAGGGTGAGGATTTGGCCGTTGTAGTATAGGGTTTCCATGAATGTTATGCCTCCTTTATTGAATGGGAAAATTGGGGGTCTACGGGTAGGATGGACGGGTGAGGCGAGGAGTATGCATGAAGAGCGGGATGTTTTGGGCCGGTATGAGGAATTTGGGGCGGAACACTGGAGATAAATGTTCGGCCGGCCTTCTTTCCTGGACGTGCATGCATCTATGGGGCATCGGATGATTGGGGCAAATTGGCACAGATTAACGCTGTGGTTGGTATGTGGTATCAGGTTCATGTGCAGGCATGAAACTGCTGTCTGGCCACGTGCCTCCGGCGGATTTTAGCGCCCGGCTTTCCGCGGCTTGCGCGGAAACCGGCATGCGTAAGTATAATAACCGCTTTGCGGTTATTATTCCATGGCCGTCCCACGGCCACGCGCCTCCGGCGGGTTTTAGCGCCCGGCTTTCCGCGGCTTGCGCGGAAACCGGTATGCGCAAGTATAATAACCGCTTTGCGGTTATTATTCCATGGCCGTCCCACGGCCACGTGCCTCCGGCGGATTTTAGCGCCCGGCTTTCCGCGGCTTGCGCGGAAACCGGCATGCGCTAGTATAATAACCGCTTTGCGGTTATTATACTATATCATCACTGAAAGGTAAATGAAAATAAGAGAGCATGGGATATTCGGTGATCAAACCGAGTTTTATAAAAATGGGATATAGATAGGAAGCGCCGAAGGTACCGAGCTTTTTGGGGCCTGACAGAGGGATGGGGAAACGGGGCGGCACGGACTCCTTCGCCTGATCTGCTGTTATGCCGTCTTCAGAATCTTCTGCACTAAGTTCCAATAATTTTTCATATGCTTTTATTACCGTTGCTTTTGTTACCGTTTTCTCTTTCCGGCTGATTACAAGCTCGTTTGTCGGCTCTCCGTGCCGGTTTTGTTTTACTTCGTATGTGAATTTCAGCCCTTTGCTTGTGACAAAGGTGCAGCCGGCAAATGCCGTTATGACTTCCCACAGGCTCTCTCCCTTCCAGTCCTTTTGAAACTGCTCCATCGCCTGTTCGCACCTTTTTTGCTGTTCTAGGGAAATGGGCCGCTGGCACAGGTTCTCTTCTTCTGTCTCCTCGTCATCGGCGTTAATGACATATGGCAGGTAGGAATGGACGGAGGTGCGGGAAAGGTGCATGATTCCCATGATTTCGGTGATAGTTTTCCCGGAATCGTACAAGGACTGGATCTGGGAGGCCAGTTCGGATTTATATACACCGGCAGTGATCAGGAGGCGGCGGACTTTGAGCGGGGTTATGTCCAGGTGGCCCTGGGATTTCAGCTGATCGGAAATTGACTTCAGGGTGGGGTGAGGGGATGCAGAGCAGTATAGGGAGGCGGCGGTGTCTAATAGTGGTTGGGAGATGGTTTGTTTTGTGGTTTGGAATGCCATGTGGGAGGTCTCCTTGTTTTTGGGGGCGTTGTGTGGTTGGTTTGCTGTGCTTTTTATTATATCTTGTTTGGGATATTTTGCAATAATTATGTTGGGATTTGTCGAATGTGAGGGGATTTTGGGTTTGCAATAAAAAAATCCCTGAAACACAGAGAGATAGCTGGCTTCAGGGATCTTTAATTATGATTTGGCAGAGTTGGGTTTAGGCTGGTCTTCGTATTTTAGGCGGTAAGAAAGCAGAGGATTGCTTGCCGCATCCAGATCACCTTCCATCTTCATATGCAGGATAATGTTGCCTATGTAAAATTCTTTGCTGCCGTCTTACTGTTCATTCGAAGCATCTCCGAAATATCCGGAAGCGTCCATACCGGCTTCAGCTTCACACCTTTATACTCTGACAAATGATTACCATCAAACTCCGAACCACTCACATGGTGTCCTTTGCGATTAAAACATGTAACCTGATGTCCAAGTTTGACCATCCGTGTGGACAGTTTCTCCACCACGATCTCAATTCCGCCTTCCCGGGATGGAATGCGCTTATGGCCTCCTGTTGTCAAGTAAGGAACAAAAAATTTTCGATATTTTTTTCAGATGAAGAGCGGCATCACCCTCAAAAATGGGCAAAAAAATAGGGCCTTTGATCGCTCAAAGGTCCTGTTGACACAGTCATCTCTTATTCTTCCGTGTAAATGACTGCCTGGGTCAAATCAAATTCAACCAGGTGATAGTCCTTATGGAGTTCCCCATAAACACGATATGTTTTATCTCTCTCCCATGAACAGCATTCGGACAGCATTTTGGACAAGGGAAAACTTGAAATCGGGAAGGCCCAAGTTTCCGGTTCATACCGGGGAACCACAAAACTCTCCGGCTTACGCCTGGCGCACGCTTGCACTGCCAGGTGCTTTTTTTCTGGGTTAAAGAGCAGCCGGATATATTTGGGCTCGTCTAAGGCCAGAATTGTCGAATGAAAAATATAAACCCTATTGCTTTGAAGTTGAAAAGATATTCCGGGCATACTGCTACTCATCTGCTCGCCTCCCGGAAGAGGGCGTACTATCCCCTTTATGATCGGAAAACACATTGAATTCCGCATATCCATCTTTTATATCAATTTGCAGTGTCCGGCTATGTTCCTCCACCGGTAGGCCAAAAGAATCACGCCAGTCAGCCGGATAATATGCCTTTCTTTCACGCATAGAGACCGGGGGATGATCACCATGAGAAGTCAGATCAATGCCTTCCATAATCATTTTTTGTGCATTTTCCGTTCCTTTAGAGGCCCCCGCCTGTACACCTGCTTTTTGTGTTTCTGTTTTTCGCACATCCAAAAAAATCTCGGTCTCCAAAAGGTCAAAAATGTAGAGCATTTCATCTTCATATACAATTTTGTGCCCCAGAATTTTATACCGGCAAGCAGTATTCCATCCCATCAGCTCATACATTTTTGCGGAGAATATCTTGCTGGTCACCTTACGGCTTTTTCGCTTATCCGTTTTTGCGATGCACCAGCGGAGTGCATCTTTATCATTCTCATCGCATTTACGAACAACCATCTTTTTGGTGTCTGGATTTACAAGTATTTGGATATATACGGCATCCTCCATCCCTGCAATACAAGCCGTATTGAATGTAATGCTATCCCGCCGGATCACGACGGATGGTTCCCTTAAATGAGCAAACAACTCCCTGCGAACGACCTGATAACCGTCATATGTAAAGTTTTCCTGCAATTCTAATGCTTTCTGATCAACGGCTGTTTCTTCTCCATTCTGCCGAAAGTCATTTGGTTCCATTATCCAGTACACCTCATTTTCTCAATCATATATTTTGCTTCATCCATCAAATCCTCAAGTACATGGTTATTTAGTATTTGAAGTCCATCAACTGTCCGTGCCGGGCGCAGAATATCCCAGGCCCCATAATATGGTATCCTTTGCAGCACAAGGAAGTTGTCTCTTTCTGCATCGTCCCCAAAAGAGTCCGCCCATGCGCAAGGATACATAATCCTTGTCACACGTTTATCCTTGTTCCCTGCACTTTTTTCGATTTCTGCGCTTTCATCTGGCAAATCGGTTCTATCTTCCAAACACTTTTGATCTTCAAAATCTGAAGAAGCAGCGGTGATTTCCTGTTTCGACACAGTTGCAATTACCTCTGGCTGTACCAGATCAAAAAATAGAATCTGTTCATCATCCTGTTTGTGATATTCGCCGCGGAAACGATAGCGGTATTGGTCATTCCAGCCCATAAAGTTGTAAAGCGGCGTTGCAAATCCAGCGCAGCTTTTGGGCAGAACGGTCCATCTTCCCTCTTTCACAGTCCCCCAGCGTATCGCATTGACAGATTCTGCTGAACAAGGCCGTATGGCAATGCACTTTTCGATGGAGTTAAAAAGCAGTTCGACATACGCTACGTTTTCAAACTTTTTCAAGCAAGCCGTATTGAAAGTAAGCCGATTTGCAGAAATCGTCATTGCGGGATCTTGCCTGGTAGAAAAGAACTGCGCCCTCGCAATCTGATACCCTGACAGATCGAAATGGGTTTTGTACCCGGAATGTTCCGTCTTTGCCGAAGGAACCTGTCCGAGATCGCTATAAGCACTTTCCGATGCCTTTTTATAATCCTCCCCTGTAAATCCAGTCCAGGTGCGGTTTACCGAGACATAACCCCGTAGTGCGCCACCATCCACCACTCTTAATTCAGGCAGCGGATACCCGCATTTCCTATATTTATGGACTGCCAGCAGTTTTTGCGCCGCCTCAAAGATTTCATGGCTGACAATTCCTTCGTGATGATTGCTTTGCTTATACTGATTTCGATCATGCCGGTTCTTCTTTACTTTATGATCCAGGTAATTGGGGGTATAAGTTTTGCGGCTCAGCACATCACCGCAATGGCGTTCATTTTTAAGGACCGCCGCTACGCTGCCGCTTGTCCACTTAGTCCTGCCCAACTTTGTCTTGCGCCCCAGTTCCTCAAGAATTTCCGCAATCTCCGCGCTGGGGAATCCATTAAGGAACAGGTAGTAACAAAGTTTTACCGTTTCGGCTTCTTCTTCGTTGATGACTAGATTTCCATCCTCGTCCTTATCATAGCCCAGCAATTCCGGCACAAGGAATATTCCTCGTGAAAACCGCTGCTCTATGGAGATGTTCATAATCTCACTCTTTGTATGGGATTCTTCCTGTGCAGCCGCTGCAAGAACCGCCATCATCATCTCGCTGGTTCCATCCAGGGAATAGATATGTTCAGTTTCAAAATAGACGCCGACTGGGGATGGTAAATTTGCCAGCTCACGCTGCTTGGCAATGCAGTCGACAATATTTCTCGCAAAACGAGAGACGCTTTTTGTCACGATCAAATCAATCTTCCCGGCACGGCAATCCTCCATCATCCGGTTAAAATCATCTCGATGCTGAAGGGATGTACCGGAGATTCCCTCATCTGCATAGATTCCAACCAGTTCCCAGCCGATATGCTCTTTAATCATATCCTCGTAATGGTTTCTCTGTAATTCATAGGAAGAAGTTTGTTTTGCATCATCCGTTGAAACACGGCAATACGCGGCGACCCTCTTTGTTGTTGTATCTTCAAAGAGCTTTTCTTTTTGTTTGGCGGGGATAAATTCAAGCTCATCACGATTGATGCCTTTATACCGCGCCCGGATTTTTCTCTTTTGTTCTTCTTTATTGGTGGAACGCCGCTCCTGCTCATTCATACCGTTATTCCTCCAAATCCAGATGCCAATACCATGCATTCCCTTTTCTGTACGACTGAATTCCCATCTCTTTTTTTGCCGCCTGGACTGTGCGATGCGAAATTCCCAGCATATCGAGCTTTTCAAAAATCACTGTACTCTGTATATCGTTGTTTATCAAAAGGGCTCTCAAATATTCTGCTGCCGTTTCCTTTTTCGCAACACTGCTTGTGTTTTGCTGTAACAGCTCATCAATATTGACTTCACATTCACCGATCCATCGAAAACCGCTGTTTTCTCCCAGTTCAAAACAGATTGGACGGCCTTCTGGGGCAAGACTGCTCTTGATAGGATACATATACCTCTTTGAGGGTTCTTCCTTGTCCCGTGAGATCATCAAAACACTGCGGGCTATGGCGGCAATATCAATGCTTCCAAGCCCACGGTATAGATTTTTTCCGCCGGTCATTTTGTTTAAATGCCCTACCATTACAACCGCGCAGTTGTATTTCTGTGCTGTACTCGATAGATTTCTCAACATATGCCGGATTTTGACAGCATTATTCCAATCCGCGTCCGGCCCCATAAACGCCTGTATCGGATCAATAATCATCAGCTTTGCACCAGTCTGTGCAATCGCGTCCTCAATTCTTTCGTCATCCAATGTCAGAGGTATTTCCTCTTCAACAATGTAAACAACCCGGCTGCAATCCGCCCCTGCTTCCATAAGCCTTGGTTTCACAGTATCTGACAGGCCGTCTTCCGAGCATTGATAGATTACAGTAACCGGTTCATCCGGTTTGCAGCATCCCGGGAGGGCTTCTCCCTTCGTCAATGCTGCTGCAACTCGGATGATAAAGGTCGATTTACCTTCTCCTGGGTCACCCTGGAGAAGTGTGAGCTTACCATATGAGATGTAAGGATACCACAGCCAGCGAACAGACGTAGCCTCAACATTGGAATAAGTGTTTACATTCGCCTTTCGCTTCCGATCATCTTTCAAAAACAGTCGCCCCATTTTCTACTGTATGTATATTTTTATATGTTTCTTCTACTATTACTTAATTATATAATATGCCGTTTCCGTTTACAATATCAAATATAGGCTAATTTCATGATTTTTAACAAAAATTGCAGATCAGAGGAGGTGAGGATTGTGGATATACAGATCGACTATGGCGCGATTGGGAAACGGATTCGTTCGGCACGCATGAAAATGAGTATGACCCAGGAGACCTTGTCAAACCTGATTGATGTGTCGCCAACGTATATCAGCACAATTGAAAACGGCCACACCAAACTCAGCCTTCCAACGCTTATCAGCATTGCCACTGCTCTTGAAACAACGGTTGACCATCTTCTCTATGACAACATCCCCGTCCTTGTTTCCCAGTATGATGCCGATATGAAGGAAATTATGGATGGGTGTTCTCCCGAAGAAAAAGAATTTTTGATGCGATTAATGAAATCCGCCAGAGAAGCTCTGCGTGACTGCAAGCCGCTTTACTGAGGCAACAACGCAGATTGGCGTTACAGATTGTCCCCTCTTTGCGCGCTTGCGTCCTTGCGCTCTTACCAGGAAAACAGAAAGACCATAAAGGCATCTTGGAAACTGCCCCTATGGTCTATTTTTTCTGCCTATGTTTTGTTATCTCTACAAAGGAACGTCTGGACGCATAAACACTATCTATGTAGCGCCAGTTTGATCATACATCCCAACGGATAAACAAGTGCTCTTAACAAAACCCACACTGCAATGAAACACCCAAACACCGCACCCAAGATCGCATTTAACACAAGGAGCGATGTTTTCCCGGCGACACTGCCGCCTATAGGAATAATAAAAATCATGTACGGGATACCATAAGGCAGGCCAAAGATCAATAACACTCGAAACCAGTTGATTTGGTCGTCCACTATATAGATGTTCTTTCCCAAATAAGCGATCAATAAAAACAGGGCCATCGGTAAAATGCTTTTTGTCAGTAACTGTTTCATAAGGCCGCCTTCCTTCTTTCTTCCTCATATTGATCCAATGCAGCCAGGATTACATCCTCACACTGGAACACAACTTCTATCTTATTGCGGTCATAGACATAAACCTTTTCGACAAAGGCGTCCACCATTTCCCTGGTTAGCCTGCCGCCACTCCATAGTGCTTTCCCCTGATCAGCCAATTCCTGTAAGCCAGCCGAATTACTCTCTTCTTCCTCTTGCAAGCCATCTGCCAAATCCAGGTTTTCTTGCAGTTCGGCAGCTTTTCTGGATAACTCCTGCTTCTTTTTCATATACACTTCCCTGCTGATCACGCCATCCGCATACGCTTCATATTGGCGCACCTGTTCCGCTTTTACCTGTTCCATCTCACGGGTTGCTTTATCTACATCAGGCATTTCAACCGTCATAGTGTGGACAACTTGACCCTTGAGGAAGTCAACCATCTTGAGCATCTGCCGGATGGCATATCCGACCCGTGCGTTTATCATGGCTTCAGAATAATTATCCCCACAGCACTTGGAATATTTGCCTGCCTGGCGCTTATGAGTGCAAAATAAAACCGCACCGCCAACTCTTTCTGCATATTCCAGACGTCTTTTGCAGTTTCCGCACACCACTTTTTCCTTCAATGGATATTCTTTTGGAACAATGTAGCCTTGTTCTCCCATTTTACGAATTGCCATCTGTGCCTGCTCAAATTCCTCATGGGTTACAATCGCTTCGTGCGCATTTTCCACAATCACTTGTTCCGATTTGGGTACACTCCTGTATGTCTTGCTGCCAAGCGCAAGCACTTTCTTTTTTCCCATTACCAAAGCACCTGTATACTCATAGCTTCTGAGAATACGCCAAACCTTGGCTGCTGTCCATAACTGTTCGGAATCCGGCGCAATAAATTTAGGGCTCCATGAGCAATCCTCTGTTTGGTGGCTCTCATAGACGCCAGCTGTTGGGATTTTTTCTTCATTCAGCCGCAGACTGATCTGTGCTGTATTCATGCCCTCCAATGCAAGGTCAAAAATTCGGCGGACATACTTGGAAGCCACAGGATCGATTACCCATTCTCCCTTTTTCTTCGTATTCCACTGATAGCCAAAGGGTACCCTGGTGGCAGTTGCATAGCCCTGTCTCCATCTCACCTCAAACGCCGAGCGGATTTTCTTGGAAACATCCCGGCTGTAAAGGCTGTTAATCAAGTTAGTGATTGCCATATCCAGCCCCATTGCACCATCGCCGTAAGCATTGCTGTCAAAATTGTTATTGACCGCAATAAACCGGACGCCCAGTACAGGGAAGATCTGTTCGATATAATCGCCTACACCGATATAATCCCGCCCAAGTCTGGATAAATCTTTCACCAGAATCACTTGAATATTGCCGTGTCTGGCATCCTCGATCATCTGCTTGAATCCGGGCCGCTCAAAATTTGTCCCCGTATAACCATCATCCATGTACTCCCGCAGTTCGCCGGAAAGTTCCGGGTGATCTGCGACATAGCTTTTGAGTAACAGACGTTGGTTTTCGATACTATTGCTCTCGTCCTTATTGTCCTTTCCCAAATCACCGTCGGCCATAGATAAACGCAGATAAAGGGCTATCCCTTCCTTATTTCTCATTTTGGACATCCTCCATCATCCGAAACAATTCTTCATAAACATCATTGCACCGGAACCGAACCGCAATGGAGCCATTGCTCGATACATCAATGCGCTCCACCAGTTCTCTGACCAAATCGAGATTGAACGCGTGATTATCTAAATGCTGTTCAAGGTTTTCTACCAGTTCTATATACTGATGTGCCCTTCTCTCTATGGTTTGCTGCATTTGTTCAGTTTCTTGCAACTGTTTCTTCAGTTTTTGAATTTCACGGATGTAATGTTCTTTTAGTCCCTGATACTCCGTTTTATCAAAAAGTCCCATGACCCAATCTTCATACAAGCCGCTTTTCCTTTCTTCTGCCTCAGCAATCTTTCCAGACAAATAGGCAGCTTTCCTTTTCAAAGAATGGAGAACATTTTTGCTCGTATCGTTTTGGGTCATCTCCTCGAGCATTTTCTTGCGGCTGCACATTGCTTTGATTAACACACTGATCTGATCCATAACCAGTGCCTGAAGAAGACGCTCCTGAATCTTTGTTCCATAACAGGCATATTTATGCCTGTCCGATTTGCACGTATAGACATTGAACAATGGTTTGGCGGCCGATCCTCGTCTCAGCAATATCATCGGGGCACCGCAGCCAGCACAATGAACCTGCCCGTGGAATAAATCTGGCAGTTTTGCCCTTTCCTCAGCGTTTTCTGCAATGGCGGCCCGCCATTTTTGTTTCGCTGCATCTGCTATTTCTTGAACTGCATCATAATCGCTGCGAAGGATAACCGCCTCATGCGTATTCGTAGTTACCGTCCAATCCTCCCTGCGGGTCCGTACCCGTTTATACGAACTTGCCAAAGGCTTTGTTTTTCCTGTCACTGTATCTCCTACATAAACTGGATTTTCCAATATCCTGGCTACTGCACCCGGTAGCCACGTCGTATTATCTTGAAGGTGAGCCGTATTATCTGAATGCATCCGCTGAAGTTGACGTGGTGAAGGTGCCTGCAACAGTTCTAACCGTCGTACAATTTCATGCTTATTTACGTCCAATAGCTTCCATACATAGATAGCACGGACGTAAGGTACAGTTTCCTGATCCGGCAAATAATTTTTTCTATCTTCTGTCAGCTTCAATCCATAAGGGGGAAAGCTGCCGCAGCGTTCTCCGCGTTTTCGCTTATTTGCGTTGACTGCCCTAAGTTTATTGGATATATCCTTGGCATACAGGCTATTTACCAGATTCTTTATTGGGGTCGCCAGGCTTTCCACGTCCCCCGGCCTGAAGCTGTCAAAATCATCTGTCACGGCGATAAAACGAACGTTTAGTCTGGGAAAGATTGTCTCCAGATAATGGCCGGTCTCCAGATAATCTCGTCCAAAACGGGAGAGGTCTTTTACCACGACACATTGGATTTTGCCCAGCTTTACATCCTGCATCAGGCGCTCAAATTCCGGCCGGTCAAAGTTCGTGCCGGTAAAGCCGTTATCTATGTACGTGTCAGCCAGTTTCAAATCCGGGTGATTCGCAATAAAATTATGGACAAGTTTGATCTGTGTTTGAAGTGTATCATCTGTACTGTTGCCGCTGTTCTCTACAGAAAGCCGTACATAGGCCGCTGTGGCAAGAAGTTGTCTTGCCGTCTTTTCTGTCGCCTGTACTTGCACGCTCTCTGGTAATACTTGATTTTTCCTGCTTTTTCTGGCCATATTTATCCATCCCTTCTGAGAGTTAACCATTCCTGGGGGAGCTTATATTTCCACTCCTGTTGCTTCAGCCCGACCTCTATCGTCTGAGCGTCCACCACAGCCACACGGTCAACCCATTGCATGATATGGCTGCGTTCCAGTTCGTCCGGCACCTCAATTTGACGATACAATGCCAGCCAAGGATTGATCCTGCTGAATGCGGTCTTCTGATCTTCTACCTGAGCCATAATCAAAGCAAATTGCTGCTCAATCCGCATTAGCTTCACCTGACAGGTATCCTCTTTCTGTTCCAATTCCTCCGCATTGATGCGCCCGTCTTCATACATCCGATGAAGGTTCATACGTTCTTCATAGACTGTATTCAGTTGCTCAACGAGTTTTAGCGCCGATTTTCGATAGTCCTGTAATTGCTGCTCCAAATAATCCTGCGACTGCTCTGTCTGCAAGATTTCATCAATCTGGTCTACCAAAGCGGCCTCATTTCGCAGGGCCTCTTTGACTGCACCCATAACAACACCGTAGGGGATGCTCTTTTTCTGTTCTTCTTTGCTCAGATACCGAATGTTCTTTTTCAGTGTGTAAACTCTATCGTTTGGATCTATCGGAGATTTCATACACATCAGGGCTTTTCCCGTTTTCTTATCATAGATGCGTTTGTTTAAAATGTTGACGCCTGCTATTTTCCATGTGATCGCCCTGGCAGGTTTTTTAGGGATAAGTTCCTGTGTCTTTAAAAATTCTTCCTCCGAAACAATCGGCGGCACTTCAATCACGGTATCCACGCCGCCAATCTTGCGAACTGCCTTTCCCATATAGATTGGTTTTTCAAGAAGTTTGTGAATACTGGAGCCACGCCAAATACTGTCTACAATAAAATTGGGTTCCCTGCCATAAACTTTGGTCATATGCTTCTGCGGAGAAATAACGCCTTCCGCATTCAATCGGTCCGCAATAGTTTGGTAATTCATGCCGGAGAGGAACCACTGAAAAATGTTGCGGATGATAGGCGCTACCGATTCATCAATAATCATGCTTCGACGGTCCTCTGAAAGAAGGTAACCATAGCTCAAATGTGACTTCACCATGATGCCCTCTTTTTCCAATGCGCGCCACCGAGTCCATGACGCATTGCCGAGAATCGCCATCCTCTTCTGCTTAAAATAATCTGTTATCGCTGAAACAGATTTTCCGAAACTAGAGAAATCATCTTGGACAACGACAAAATGGATTCCGATTGGATAAAATGTTTCCCGCAGAACGCTGACTGCATCGGTCAGGTTATGGCCGAAACGGAAAATTGAATCCATTACCACACAATCAAACTCCCGGGCAAGACCGGCTTCAAGCATCTGATTGAATGCGGTCATTTCTTCTGAAGAAAATTTCCGGTCACTGTATTTTGCTGCCAGCTTCCAGCCTTTTTCTTTTATATACTGTTGGATGTGTTCATTCTGCAACCCTATAATATTGGAGGGATTTTCATCCTTTAAGCGATAGCTGATTGCCCTTGTATAACTGACCACCCTCATACGCTCACCTTCCCATTCTGAAACTTATGTGCTTCGTAATACTCCAGGTTTTGAATCATCTGCTAAATTTCGTCCTCAAATTGGAAGTGAATTTCTATTCTGTCTTTTCCATATACATCAATATGGTCAATTAATAGAACGAGAACCTTTCTCTCCAGATGTTGAATGTTTCGATAACTTTTAAATTCCTCAAGCCACGGTTGAAGTTCCGTTTCTGTCTTTAGTAGATTCTCAAGCTTTACTTCCAGCTTGTTCTGCGCTTGTTGTGCAGACCGGATTTTTTCCGTAAAGCGTTCGTTGATCGCTTTAAATTCGCCCCTGTCAACAACGCCGTCCTGCATATCCTGATAGAGCCGCGTTTTCAGTTCCTGGTAACGCTCAACCTCTGCCGATAACGTAGCAATCTGGGCTTTTACTTCTTTTACGCCAAACCTTTCTTGAGGAAGCAATTGAATCTGCCCCAATACAGCTTCTGCTCGAACCAAGACCTCCACCTGTTTACGGATTGCCTCCAGCACGATGTCCGTCAAATGTTTCTCACTGATCAAGTGCGCTGTACATCCGTTTCCACTTTTATAAGTAGAGCAATGATAATAGTGGTACTTCTTTCCGTCTTTGGTTGTACACCGTTTCACCATATTCTGGCCGCAGTCACCACAACGCAGGAAGCCGGAAAACAGATAGATTTTTTCGGCATCCGGCGCTGTCCGTGTGTCCATTAGCATCACCCGCTGTACCTGGTCAAATTCTTCCGTCGGGATAATCGCTTCATGCGTGCCTGCCACGCGAATCCAGTCCGCTTCGTTCACCGCCCGGCTCTGTTTTACTTTATAACTAATCTTTTTCCGTTTGCCTTGAACCATGTTCCCCGTGTACAGTTCGTTGCGCAGAATCCGGTTAACCGCAACCACCGACCATTTCGGATTAGAGCCGGAGCGAAATCCGCTATTAAAGTTCATCCCCAGCATCCGCTTATATTCCAGGGGAGGCAGTGCCCCCATCTCTGTAAGCTTCTCTGCAATCCGCTGGGAACTTACTCCATCAAGTTTTAAACGAAAGACCATCTGCACGATTTGCGCCGCGTACTCATCCACCACAAGATGGTTTTTATCCTTCGGGTCTTTTAAATACCCGTATCCTGCAAAACTCCCTATAAATTTTCCGCTCTTGCGCTTCACATCCAACTGGCTGCGTATTTTGATGGAGATGTCCTTGCAATAGGCGTCGTTAATCAGATTCTTGAAGGGGATGATGATGTGATCTGCATCAGATTCTTCATCGGCGCTGTCATAATGGTCGTTGATCGCAATGAATCGGATACCCATAAATGGAAAGATTTTTTCTATGTACTTGCCCGTTTCGATGTAATTTCTTCCAAGTCTGGACAAGTCCTTGACGATAATGCAGTCAATTTTCTTTCGTTTCGCATCCTCGATCATCCGCATAAATGCAGGACGATCAAAATTGGTTCCGCTGTACCCATCATCAATGTATTCCTCCACTAGTTTCAGATCGTCATGCTTTTTTACGAAGTCACAGATCAGTTCCCGCTGATTATGAATGCTGTCGCTCTCTACTTTGTCTCCATCTTCTCTGGACAGTCGAACGTAGGACGCTGTGAGATACGCTTTTTCCTTTTTAAAATACATAAAGCCACTGACCTCCCAATCTAATTGCCTTGCGACAATAAACCAAGAAATCAATGGCTTCTTAAATGATATTCTATTTGACCCAAGGTTATTATCGCACATCCCTGCTCAAAAGTCAACACTTTAAAGTGCTAAATCGCCATCTAGCCGAGGTGGACACATTTTTTCAGGCAGTCCTCCATCCGCTGGCTGCCGCTAAAACTGATCTTGACCACCGTGCCATGATCCAGATAGCAATAAGGGTTTTTGACCTGCCGGATAAAGTCCAGCATTCTCTCCCTGTCGGGCAGACTTGTATCGATCTCTACGTCTGCAATGTCCACCAGTATACTTTTATCCACGGTGCGAATATCTACATTTCTCATTGCCTCTATTTTTTCTGACATAAGTTCCCGTTCAGCCAATTCCCTGGTTTTCAATTTTTTCTTTTCCATATCCCGCATGGTTTGTGCCCTCCTTTTCTGCACTGTTCGGCAAATTTGAGGAACTACAAAATAGTTTGTTCCCTCTCATAACCCAGACAATAAAAGGCTGTTTTGCAAGCTGTTTTACCTGATTATTTCTTACACTTGCCAAATTTCAACGTTATCTCCGAGAAATGAAGGAGCAACGAAGCATTTTTGCCAATTTCTAAAGGGGCGGTAGCACGAAAGCAAGATACGCCCTGTAATACGAAAACCCGCTTTCGCGGGTTTTGATTCCGGGCATACTTGATGGGGATTCCGGCTCCCCATTCCCTCGGTTCCTGCAAATCTGGTGATTTTGCGGTTGGCTCCCATTCTAAAATGGTCGCAGCGCGGCGGATGAACTCCAGCCACGGGGCACGGTTCCCGTGATTTCTGCCTGCGGCAAATTTCAAGTTAAGGAGGTACGGCGTTATGGCAAGGCCAAAAAAGGAGGAAGAATTAAACCATCAGCACATCATCACCCTTCGCCTGACTGACATCGAATTAGAGCTGGTGATGAAGAAAGCTGCCGCTGCGGGTCTATCCCGCTCCGAGTACATTCGCAAAAGTCTGTTGGGCGGAAAGATTATGGTCACACACAAGGTGACGGCTGAATTCCCGGAACTTCGAGAAGAAATGAAAAAAATCAGTTGGCTGCTCAGCAACCTGTCCAATAACATCAATCAAATTGCAAAACACTTTAATACCGGCGGTCTACGCTCCCAGGCAGTAACCGCAGAGCTGGAAAGGGCATTGGATGCCATTGTCCAGACGCAGGTGGACGTGACAAGAATGGTGGGTGAAATTCATGGCAATCTTAAAACACACTACAAGTAAAAATGCCAATTACAATGACGCGCTATTCTATCTTTTGTTTGAACACGATGATACAAGCATGAAGCCCGTTCTCGATGAAAACGGGAAAATGATCCGGCGGCGCGGCTACATTCTGGACGGAATCAACTGTGGTCCCTTCACCTACGCGGAAGAATGCCGGGAATTAAACGAGCTATATCACAAAAACCAAACGCCCGGAGAGATAAAGGCACATCACTATATCATCAGCTTTGACCCGCAGGATCAGATCGACCGTGGCCTGACACCAGAACGTGCGCAGGCTATTGGCATCGAATATGCAAAGAAAAATTTCCCCGGCCACCAGACGCTGGTCTGTACACACGCGGATGGAAGCCACGGAAGCGGGAATATCCATGTACATATCGTCATCAACAGTTTGCGCAAACTGGACGTAGAACCGAAAGAGTTTATGGAACGTCCCTGCGACAGCCGGGCTGGCTACAAGCACCACCAGACCAGAGATTATCTGACACATATGCAGAAATCCCTGATGGCAATCTGTGAACGGGAAAAACTGCACCAAGTCGATCTGCTGTCACCTGCCAAAGCAAAGGTTACGGAACGGGAATATTGGGCGCAGCAACGGGGCCAGAAAGAATTGGAACAGACCAACCAGGAAGTTATTGCCTTCGGTCTGACGCCTGCAAAGATAAAATTTCAAACAGAGAAGCAATACCTGCGAAACGCCATTGACGATGTGGCACATACCTCCACAACGCTGGCACAATTTTGTACCACCCTTTGGGAGAGATATAGAATCCGGGTAACAGATAAACGCGGACGGTTCAGTTACCTGCACCCGGAGCGGTCAAAAAATATCGCTGGGCGGTCATTGGGCGCAGCGTATGACCGGGATTATTTGATGAATCTCTTTACCCAAAACCTGCAAAAAGCTGGTCAGCCACATGAGGCTTCCTCCCCTGAAACATCCGACAACGCTGACATCCTCAAAGCATTCGGCGGAGTTATCCCGGAGTATGCCAAAATTCTTTTCATCAAGACAGATTTGCGGCTGGTCGTTGATCTTCAGAATAATGCGACGGCGCAGCAGAGCCGAGCCTATGCGCAGAAAGTGAAAGTCTCTAATCTTCAGCAGATGGCAAAGACCATCGCCTATGTTCAAGAGAACAGCTTCGATTCCAGAGAGGAACTGCAATCCGCCTATGATGATCTGATCGCAAAGCGAAAAGATGCCAGGAAGGCGCTTCGCCACACAGAAGATAGACTAAAATCCGTCAACCAGCTTATACACTATACGGGGCAATATCTCGCAAACAAGGATGTTCAGCGTGAAATGCTCAAAGCTCCAAACAAAAAAAGATTCCGGCAGGAACACCAAACCGAAATCGAACTGTATGAAACCGCTTTGAAATTTTTGAAATCGCAGTTCCCGGACGGCAAGATTCCTTCTATGAAATCACTGAAGCAGGAGAAGGAGAATCTGACAATTCAGAAAAAGGCACAGCAGGAGACTTACGACTACTTTAAGGATTATGCCAGTGAGATGAAAACGGTTTGCTCCAATGTGGAGGCAATTCTTGGCAAAACTCCTGCAAAGGAAACGATGCGCGCAGAGCAACATAACCTTGACTAAACTTTTTAAGCAAAAAGAAAGTGCCAGCACGCAACCAACAAAATCGTTAGCTGCGTGCTGGCATCGTAATCAAATATCGATGTTCCGATCAGCCGGCGGTGGGAAGAAGTACATACTTCTTCGCCACTTCCAAGGTTAAATGATACTTGGTCATAATTTTTTCAATGATGTCCTGATCGCCAAAACCGGCCTCTCTAAGAAGCTCAACCGCCCCTTCGATTCCTTTATCAAGACCTTCATTATAAATTCCCTGGCTTAAGTTACACAATTCAGACACCTCGCTTTCCAGTTCCATTGTCATGGCTATATGGATTTGTACTGTTTCAGTAATTATGCCTTAGGGCACAAATACATTACTCCTCAAACATTCCACCGGCTGCAATGCGCTTTAATGTTTGAATTGCCTGATCATACTTGACATTTTCTTCTAGAAGTTGAACTGTCAAAAAATAATAATCTTCTCGGTATACATGAGATTCTATAATCTGCTTAAGTATGTCCGGTACATTCACACCGGGCTGTGCGGACGGACAAATAGACGTTTTTGCCCGCACCGACCTAACTTCGCGCACCAGCTCGCGAAATTCATCATTTTGTGGAACCAGTGGATATAGTTTATATATATCGTAAATGTGTCTTGAGTGTTTTGTAACATTATTGTTGAGGTAGTAGTCGCAGATTGCGAACACTTTATCTATCAATGTTCTATCTAATCCTTGGACCTTCATGCTAAATGGATCAAGATTATATTGGCTTATTGCATCGGGTGCCTCCTCCATAAATAAATCACCAATATAGCTATGAACCGGAAGGAGTACAGTTGGAAAAGAGATTTCCGTAAATGAAGTTTCCAGCAGCACTTCGGTCTCGACAGTGTCAGACAACCGATCCAACACAGAACTATAAGCCAACTCATAACGGTTATAATCTCTACGACTGCGAATCGAATCAAGGTTAGGAATCTCCATTCCAAGCTCAGCCGCCATATCGACAATTCCGTACTTCAGTTTTCTTTTCTGCCCTTGAGACAAAGAGCTGTCTATCGTTATATCAATATCTTCTGAAAATCTCGAAATTACTCTATGACATTTTGAGATCGAAGTCCCGCCTTTAAAAACGATAAAGTCAAATCTTTCGGCCAACTTTTTCAAGATCATTGTCACATAGTAGTCCTTTTCAACGATCTCTGGAGCAAGCCCTGTTTTGAAGACAGCCAGATTTATCGCATCTAAAAATTGTTCCCGGTTACTATGCAGGTATTCCATTCAACAACCCCATTTCATACATATTTTTATAAATTTTATCCGGGTAGTATGGAAGATACTCGTCCAGAGCGGAAAACCGAATTCCGCACTTTTCCATATAGCCAACAATTCGATTTTGACGTTCTGCCTGATCTATTTCAGAATAAAATTCTATATCTTTGAAAAGGTCGAGTAACTGTAACAGACGGAAATTTTGCTCTGTCACCTTTACTCTAGGCTTGCGAACTGTAATCATTGAAGAGGCAAGTTTTACCCTTCTGACATCATTTGTTGCCTTATTACTTACAACCTCACAGCTCACAGGTACTTGCGTTGTAAGACCCAATTGATTCGCAAATAGAACACCACTTACATAACCGCAACGTTTCCCATCTTCCAAAAGATATTTCTTTTCAATAACTTTATTTCTGGAAAGCTGTGATCCAGATTTAAAGATTGTTTTCTTGGGAATAAAATAAATTCCTGTGTCATATCGCTTCAGATAGCCCTCGTCCGTGAGTTTCTTAACCTGTTGTCTAATAGAGTTCATCGGCGTATCACCGTATTTGATGTCAGCTACAAATATCGGCTCGTTTTCGCCATACATATCTTTCAGATAATCGTACAGCATCGTCGTTCCCTCCTCAAAAAACATTTTAGAAGATTCTATCTTCGCTTTTATTATACCGCAACCAGATACCTTTCGCAATACCTATTTTGTGACTAGACTGTAAATTGTATTCATATAAATAATAAGCTTCGTTTATACCCAGGAAGGAATTCTAGTAATCCTGTATAGCAAGTAACCTCCTATTTACGGTTTCTCTCTGCCTCCTGCTCAAGTCCCATCTGCGGTGCAAGTTTTCCAGAACGTACCGCAATGGCTGCCTGCTTCTCGTGGAGACGTTTCAACACCGAAGGCCGCTTGCCTTCTTTTTCTTTTTTCGGTGGCAAATTGTTGATCCGCCCATCAATGAAGGAGTAACTCTGCTCCTCGGTCATCTCCGCTGCACGGAGGTACTCTCCATTCTCAAATGCTTTCTGCCAAGTTTCAAGCGGCGGCTTCTTTGCTGGCTCCTGTTGAACCGCTTGCGGAGGGTGAAGATGTTCGTTGATCTGGCGAAGTATATCTTTATCAAATTTTTGCGCCGCATCGACAACGAGTTTGCCGTTTTCGTCCACCACTGCACAGGCGGCTGCATTCTTCATCTGCTCGTTCTGCATCAGGAAGAAGTGACGGCCATCAACAATCACATCGTCACAGGCCAGCCAGGTGCCTGGCTTACCATCTATTCGGTAGTTACTTGTGTCCATCGAAACGAGAGTGCCGGAGGAGTTAGGCCGTAGAAAACCGGCAAGTGCGATCAGTCTGCCCTTATCCACAAAATAGGCACATATTTCTCCAGTCCGGTTCAAAACAATCACATCACTGACACTGATGGTATGCCCTTTGAATGTTCGCGGCAGTTTGTCAGCAAACCTCCTGCAAATCGTTTCAGCAGTATCACCTGGGGCCAGTTGAGAAAGGTAGACCTGATGGTAATTGCTTACATCAACACGGTAGCCTTTTTGCAGTAGCTCATCATAGGAACGGAAACGCAGAGGCCGGTATGCTGCTTCTTCCCTGACCTGATATACCGCAAACTGGTTGATGGTCACTCGTCACCGTCCTCCTTGCGGTAAGGTTCCAGATCAAGCTGTGCAAATTGTGCATCCGGCATCCGCTTCATCTTTTCTATGGTGCCTGTCACAACCCTCACCAGTTCTGTGTCATCCTGAATGAATGGAAGGATTTCTTCGATCTGCTGCATTGTGGCCTGACGATTTTCTGCTTCAAACATCGCCATGACAATGTATTCGTCTTGTTCAAACGGAATCACTTTCATAACTCTTGCTCACCTCTCTTTTGCGTATGCGACTTTTGGTGACGATTGGCTTGCTTCTGGGATTTTTGTTTTGCCTGATGGGAATGCAATTTTTGAAGCACAGATTTCTTTTTTTCTTTTCCTTCCACTGCCTGGCGCTGTCTTTGCGCAGGATTTTCAAGGGCCGGCAGAAAATCTTTTAACTCCCGGAATCCCAGATTGTCCACATAGTACGCGCTCCGTACCCCCTCCCTGTTCATCACAATCACATCGCTGACCATGAGGGACGGGCCATCAAAATCCGGCTGGCGATCCTGGTGAAACCTGGCGTAGATACTTTCCAGCGTATCAGCCGGATAGAGATGATTTGTATAGACGAGATTGTAATTTTCCCGCTCAACTGAATTTCCCTGGTATTTCAGGGCATCCATTCCCTGACATAGCAGCTTTTCCGTAACAGGGCTGTCAATTCGGAGTTGATAAACACCATATCTGTCCTCATTCTCCAACAACAGCTTTGCTTCCCGCAGGCTTTGCAACTCCGGGTGTTCCTGCATTTCAGTTTGAAGCCGCCTAACATTCTCCAATGCTTCGGTGGAAATTTGAAAATAGTCAGAGCCATATTCGATTTCCAAACGGATGGTCGCCGCAACAGGGATCGGGTTGGTGGTAATCAGATAAATTGTCTCACCGGCATCAAAGAGCCGCAGTGCTTCATCCTTCTCTAAGACGCTCATTTGCGGGTGAAGATACGCCGTATCCTCCCTGTACTCGTCATCCAGGTGCTCCATCTCATAATCCCAGTCGGCTTTACGGATGCCGAAGATGCCGTTATGTTCCTCGATCATCTCCCGGCTTGAAAACGTGCCTGCGGTTCCGTCCGGCTGCAAACAGTATACCTTAAAGCCAAGCCTGTGCATCTCCAGCGCCTTATCCTGCGACAGTGGGTACATATCATCCTTCCGGTATCCATATTCGTGCATTTCAGAAAGGCCGATCTCCCGGTCAGGAAATTTGTCAATCTCGTCTCTGGCTTCCTGTAATGCCCTGGTAACTGCCACGGGATCAGTGTTATACACCGCCTGTTCCAATTTATGAATCAGATAGCTCGCCCGACTTGGATCATCATATTTTTGAGCATAGGTGACAATCAGGTTTTCCTCTTCTGGATTGAGCCAAAACCGTTTTTTCGCTTCCTCCACCATCTTTTGTGCCTGCTGGCCGGAAGTCATTACCACCGATTCCGCTGGATTAAATTGATGCAACTTCTCCTGTTTTTCTGGCATTTGTTGCCACCTCCATTTCTTTTGACCATCGTGTTTTCATCTCATGTGGGTATTGATCCGCATCTTTGGGTTTGCGGCTCCCGTTCCACTCAAGGCCGCCTGCCCGCCCCTCGCAGTGGAAGCCGGCGGCTTTCAGCGACGTGCCGGGTTCGCTTTCCAGGATATAAGTAATCACTCTGCGGTACCCCATCGCCTTTGCAGCGCGGCAGGATGCACCATACAGCATACTGCAAGCATTTTTCGTCCCATCCGTGCAGACTCGGTTGACTTCCAGCGTTAAACCATCATCCAAGCGCCGACTGACCGGCCGGCCGCAGATCACTACACCGACCAGCTTTTCTCCATCCGAAACACCAATTGAGAATTTGTGCCCCACAGAAGGTTTATGATGCCGATGATATACCTGGACAAAAGCATTTGCCTGACGCAGTGTGATCGGTACTAATTTCAACAAATCTATATCATCTCCCTATTACAATAAATTTGGACAGGAAAGCCGGGCAGCCAGTCCGGCTTTCCCTCCATCTCGTGCCTAAGCTACAATAAGAGGAGCAACTGGCTGACGTTCACTCCCTTGGGCTTCGTATGTCCGCTTTGAAGACGGTCAGCCATCCTCTTGTTGCAGCGTTCGATTTGAGCAGGTTGAGCCTACCGGATGCCGGGGAGTTCGTGTCACCCAATAGATTGAATCGGCAGCGAGAAAAGATGGATTCCGGTTGCACAGATTCGTTGTATTGGAGGAATGTGGATGAACTGCGTTGGCATCGATGTTTCCAAGGGCAAAAGCATGATCGCAGTCATGCGGCCTTTCGGAGAGGTGGTAGTCTCACCCTTTGAGGTACTTCACACCGACAGCGAACTGAGTGAGCTGGCAAGGCTGCTCAAAAGCCTGGACGGTGAGACCCGTGTGGTGATGGAAGCCACGGGTAATTACCACGCGCCTGTGGCCTGGCTACTCCACGACGCGGGGCTTTATGTCTCGGTAGTCAATGCAATGCTGGTGCACGACTACGGAAACAACAGTTTAAGGCGGGCCAAGACCGACAAGAAGGATGCTGTGAAGCTGGCCAACTACGGCCTTGACCACTGGCTCACACTGCCGAGATATGTCCCCGATGAGGATACCCGGCTCATGCTGAAGACCTGCTACCGGCAGTACCAGCAGTATTCCAAAGTACAAACCATGCTGAAGAATAACCTGATCTCCCTGCTGGACACAACTTTCCCGGACGCAAACCGCCTGTTTGCCAGTCCGCCCCGCGCTGATGGCAGCGAGAAGTGGGTGGACTTTGTAGATGCTTTTTGGCACTGCGAGTGTGTCTGCGGTCTGTCTGAGAAGACCTTTATCACCAGATACCAGAAGTGGTGCAGAAAGCACGGCTACAATTTCAACGAAAATAAGGCATTGGATATATACGCCTCTGCCTGTGGGCACTTCGGTGTCATGCCAAAAACGGATACAACAAAACTTTTGGTAGAACAGGCTATTTCCCAACTCCGGGCAACTTCTGCCGCGTTAGCTGCTCTCAAGCAAGAGATGCAGTCCCTGGCAGCTTCTCTGCCGGAGTATCCTGTGGTAATGGGGATGTTTGGCGTTGGTCCCTCTCTCGGCCCCCAGCTTATGGCTGAAATTGGCGATGTCCGCCGTTTTCATTCAAAAAAAGCACTGGTGGCCTTTGCGGGCATTGATGCCCCGCCCTACCAATCCGGCCAAATGGATGTCCGCAGCCGCAGCATTTCCAAGCGGGGGTCTGCCTCCCTGCGCAGGACGCTCTTTCTGGTGATGAGTGTCATCCTGCAACGTGCTCCAATGGATGAGCCGGTCTACCAGTTCATGAGCAAGAAACATTCTGAAGGCAAGCCTTACCGAGTCTACATGATGGCCTCCGCAAACAAGTTTCTGCGCATCTACTACGCTTCTGTAAAAGCCTATTTGGATTCCATGGAATACGACTGATTTTTCTGCACTATATCATCTGGCCGGCCGCCATTTCGATTTTGAGATGCTCAGCGGCTTAGATTTGTGCGCTCGTTTTTTTGCTCATTCTCTCGAAAATTTTACTTGACTTTTTTTAGCAGGTCTTCAAAAGAAGGACACCGCCAGAGGGATTCACAAGCTGTCTCCCTCTGGCGGTGCCGCAACAGTTTATAGTTCCTGTGCCTGCGTCTTTTTCAGAGCAGATTCGGCTCCCTGCTCCTCCTTATGTGCCGTCTGTTTCTCGTGGAGCCTAGCGAGAACAGACCCACCCCTGGCGGGGCGATCAGGCTCGGTCACTTCTTGCGCAACCTCCGGCTGTTTCCGGGTGGGTGTCACAGTTTCCATAGCTTCCGATGTCTCATCCAGCCCAACGGCCTCGCTACCGCCGCGCTCATCCATGTTCAAAAGAGCATTGAGTTCTGCCAGCCGCGCCGACTTTTCCTCCAGCTCCGCAGCTTGCGGGAAAGGTCTTTTGACCTCCTCCCTGGCAGCCTCCAACTGGGCCTGCAAGGTTGCCAGTTTGGACTCTGCCTCCGGCAGCTTTTTCTCAATACCCGCCAGAGCATTGTTGATACGCTGGATATTGCCCAGCGGGTCTTTGCCGACCTCCATGGTATAGCTGCATTGCCGCTTGACGGTGAGCATGAATGTCTGGTTAAAGGTGTCATAGCTCGCCACCAAAGCGAACCCGTGATAATCACCGATTTGCCCTGCCGTATTGACGGCTTTCAAACCGGCGCAGGCCGCCAGAATCGCTGTGCCAGCCTCTTTCTTGTCCCTATAGGTCTTTTCCCCAACGGTAATGACAAACTCGTCTTTGTCCTGGTCGAGATACGGTTTTACCGCCTCCAGGTCAGCTTTCAGCCCAGCCACGCGCTCTTTCGTGGCAGTAATCTCTATCGGGTAGCGCTTGGCAATGTCCGATTCCAGACGGTAAATCTGACTGGTGTGGTTGGCTTTGAGCAGCTTTAGCTTGCTCACCTGGATGTCCAAGTCCATCTTCTCCTTGATGTACGGATTGCCTGTTGCCAGCGCCTTGATTTCCGCGTAGGAAAGCGCCGTATCGTCCACATCTTCCGCAGAACGCACAGGGGATTTGGATGTCATGATCTGGCTGATGAACTTCTGCTTATTCTCCAAAAGCTGCCACATGTACGCATCAAACGTATTTTCGGTGACGTAACGATAAATTTTTACCTTCTTGTTCTGGTTGCCCTGACGTAAAATTCGTCCTTCCTGCTGTTCCAGGTCAGAAGGTTTCCAGGGGCAGTCCAGATGATGCAGCGCAATCAACCGATCCTGGATGTTGGTTCCGGCTCCTAGTTTCGGTGTGGAACCGAGCAGGATACGCACCTGACCGGCGCGCACCTTGGCAAACAGCTCCGCCTTTTTTGTCTCGGTCGTTGCCTCATGGATAAAAGCAACTTCTTCCCTTGGAACGCCCTTTGCCACCAGTTTATCCCGCACATCATCGTAGACATTGAAACTGCCGTCGCCTTTCGGCGTGGACAGGTCACAGAAAATTAGCTGGGTGGCGCAGATGTCACTGGTTTCCTGCCAGATAGAAAAGGCATTTTCGACACAGTGATTCACCTTACTGTCCGGCTCATCCGGGAGAAGGTCATTCAACAGCCGCTGATCCAATGCGCATTTCCGCCCATCGTTTGTGATCTTGAGCATGTTATCGGTCCTGGGGTCAACCGAACCTGTGCGGACGACTTCCGCCCGGTCAGCAAAGCTGGATACCATATCCTGCTGGATTTCACTGGGCTTTAAGACCACGTTGACATACTCCGCTTCCGGCACCGGCAGGTGCAGCATATCCGCCGTGCGGACATCCGCTGCCTCCTTGAATACCGAAATCAGTTCCGGGAGATTAAAAAAGCGGGCGAACCGCGTTTTTGCACGGTAGCCCGTTCCTTCCGGTGCCAGTTCAATCGCCGTCACCGTCTCCCCAAACGTAGCGGCCCAGGAATCGAAATGTCCCAGTCCCATCTTCTGGAGGGTGTCATATTGCAAATAGCGCATGATGGTGTAGAGTTCCACCATTGAGTTGCTGATAGGAGTACCGGTCGCAAAGGTAATGCCCCGGCTGCCTGTAATCTCATCCAGGTATTGGCACTTCATAAACATATCCGAGCTTTTCTGCGCGTCCGTCTGGGAGATGCCGGCCACGTTCCGCATTTTTGTGTAGAGGAACATATTTTTGTAAAAATGGCTTTCGTCCACAAACAGCCGGTCAACGCCCAGTTGCTCAAAGGTGACCACATCGTCCTTGCGCGTCTGGTCGTTCAGTTTCTGCAATCTCACCTGCAATGATTTTTTGGTCTTTTCCATCTGCTTGACGGTGAAGTTTGCCCCGGCCTTGTCCTTAGCATCCGCGATTGCCATTGTGATATCGTCAATCTGGCGTTCAATCGTGGCAATCTGCCGTTCCCTGGACAGTGGGATACGCTCAAACTGGCTGTGGCCGATGATAATAGCATCATAGTTGCCCGTGGCGATGCGTGAGCAGAACTTTTTTCGGTTGGCCGGTTCAAAGTCCTTCTTGGTCGCCACCAGGATATTCGCGCCGGGATACAGGCGTAAAAAGTCGCTGCCCCATTGCTCTGTCAGATGGTTGGGCACTACATACAGGCATTTCTGCGCCAGGCCCAGACGCTTGCTCTCCATGCCGGCAGCGATCATCTGGAAGGTCTTGCCAGCACCGACACAGTGGGCCAGCAGGGTATTCCCGCCATACAGGATATGGGCCACCGCATTTTTCTGGTGCTGCATCAGGGTGATCTCCGGCGTCATACCCACAAAGCGGATGTGCGAGCCATCATATTCACGGGGGCGGATGCTGTTAAACATCCGGTTATAGGTCTGCACCAAATCTTCCCGGCGATCCATATCCCGGAAAATCCATTCCTTGAATGCCTCCTTGATGGCGTCCTGTTTCTGCTGGGCCAGCATCGTCTCATTTTTGTTGAGAACCCGATGCTCATTCCCGTCTATATCACGCTCCGTGTCATAGATTTTGGTGTCCCGCAGGTTCAGGGCATCTTCCAACAGCCGGTAGGCATTGGCGCGGGTGGTGCCGAAGGTGGCATTGACCAGCGGATTGTTTACATCCCGGCTTTTGCCCGATACATTCCACGCGCCGGTCACATCGGAATAGGAGACGGAAATAACTCTCCCCGCCATATACCAGGGCGTGTGGAACGTCTCCTGCATGAATTCCTGGACATATTCCGGCTTGATCCAGGTTGCGCCAAGGCGCACCTCAATTTCAGACGCATCCAGGTCTTTGGGCTGTACCCGTTCCAGATAGGCCACATTGATGGCAAATTCCGGGTGATTCTCTGCAAACTGGCGGGCCACAGCCAGCTTTTCGCGGACGTTGCCGGAAAGGTATTCATCCGACATTTCCCACTGGTCAGTCAGCGGATTTTTGAAAATCACGCCTGACAGTTCCTCGGTGATTTCGTTCTCGGTTTTCCCCGCCAACTGCGCCATAAAGGGCACATCCACCTTGGCACGTTCCCCGATGGATACCGCCAGCGCCTCGCTGGCCGTGTCCACGCTGGTCACAGCTTCCGGGCGGCGAATGGTACGCTTTGTAAAGATGTCGGCTTTCCGCTTCAGTTTGCCTTCTTCGTCCAGAATTTCCAAGGAAGCCAGCAGGCAGTAGCTGCTGTCCTGCGAAAAGGCGCGGCGATTGGCGTTGCTGCTGATTAGGCCGTATTGCGCCGTAAAGGAATCATAGGCCCGGTTCAGTTTGTCCTGGGCGATGGTCAGTTCTGCATCGGAGCAGTTTTCCATCTGCAAATTGAGCAGATTTTGGGTCAAGTCCCTAAGTTCAATCATCCCCAGCACCCGTTCGGTTGTCGTTGCCGGCAGTTCCATGAGATTCATCCGGGAATTTTCACGGTAATACACGAGGCCGTCCACGTTGGCGAAGCTGAAATTCTTCACCTCCGGGTCTGCCGGTATCGACGTATCCACGCCCTCCAGCTCGGATTCATCCAGTTCCGGCTCGGTGATCGTTCCCTGAATGTGGGAGATGGCCGCTTGCAACTGGTCAGCCAGCACAGCGCCCTCGATGGGCTTTACCGTCACCTCCTGCTTGCCGTACTGGGTGTTTTCCGTTGAAAACGTGCCCAAAACCATCTCCGGGTGTCTGGCAAAGTACGAGTTGACCGTATAGCCTTCCTCGGTCGTACCCAGATGCACCCAGTCCGGCTCCTCCAATGCCACCCGGTCACGCTTCTGGAAAAACAGAATATCCGCCACCACGCCGGTGTTGGCATTGCGCATAAAGGCGTTATCCGGCAGGCGGATAGCGCCCAACAGGTCGGCCCGCGCCGCCAGATAACGGCGGACGGAATCATTCTGCTTGTCCATTGTGCCGGAGGATGTGATGACTGCCACCACGCCGCCAGGGCGCACCAGATCAAGGCTGCGGGCAATGAAGTAATCGTGGATCAGGAAATTGTAGCGGTCATACCGCTTGTCCAGCACTTTGTAATCGCCAAAGGGGACATTGCCAATCGCACAGTCAAAGAAACTGTCCGGAAACTCCATTGTCTCAAAGCCCTGGACGGCGATCTGATTTTTCTGGTAGAGCTGCCGGGCAATCCGGCCGGAAATGCTGTCCAGCTCCACACCGTACATTTTCAGCCCTTCCATACTCTGTGGCACCAGCCCCATAAAGTTGCCGATCCCGCAGGCCGGTTCCAGCACATTGCCGGTACGCAGCCCCATCTGTTCCAGTGCGGCATACATCGCCTTAATCACGGTGGGAGAGGTATAAAAGGCGTTGAGGGTAGAGCCTCTGGCATCACGGTATTCTTCCGGGTTCAACGCCGCTTTTACCTCGGCATACTCCTTCGCCCAACTGGAGTTGTCCGGGTCAAATGTCTGGGAGATGCCGCCCCAGCCGACAAAGCGGGACAGCACTTCCTGTTCTTCCGCCGTGGCAAGCCGACCCTCGGCCTCCAGTGTTTTCAGCAGATGGATAGCGTCCATGTTGGCGCGGAACTTGGCTTTCGGGCCGCCCACGCCCAGATCATCGTCGGTGATGTGAAAATTGTGCTTTTCCTGAATCACAGCCGTTTGAGCGGGTGCCGCCGGTTCTTCCGTTGCCTCGTCGGTTCGGGTAAACGGCTCCAGCGGCAGGCGGATTTCTTTCCGTACAGCGTTGATTTCTTCCGGCGTCATAACGTGGCCGGTCAGGGGAAGCATCATCCCGTCGTAGGCGACGCGCTCATTTTTGCGCACCCGATCCTCTATATCTGCGATCAGTTGCATTTGTTCCACAGAAAAGTCCGGGTTCAGCATGGGCAGAAGGTTCAAATTTTTCTGGCCTGCCGCATAGATCACGTCCATCTGTTCGCCGGAGAAATCCTCATAGGCATACCGGGATTGCTGGATTGCAATGAATACCTGTTCCTCCGTGGCAAAATCAAATTGGGGTTCTTCCTGCTCGTAGAGTGCGCGGACAAACTCGACCGGTTCCTCCCGAAACAGCGGATACCGCACCTCTCTGGCCATCGTCATGTCCTGCAAACTGACTTTACCCCGTTCAAAGTCCACCGTATCCACGCGGAACTCCCTGCCGTCAATATGCACCGTCGTATCAATGGGTAGATAATCCCTGCCGCTTAAATATTTGGTCTGGGCGTGGGTGCCGTCATTCTGTTCCCCGTAAAGGCAGACATTCTCGCCTTTACTCCAAAGCTGGCGGGAATAATACACCCACTGGTTAGAAGGAAATCCTGTTACGATGATATTGCCGCCCTGTTCCAATGGTTTTTCCAGAAGTCTGCTGTCGAGTATCGCGGACACCTGTTTGGCATCTTCGCCCAGGAACAGGTAATGCCCTTCCAGTTCAAAGCCAATCAGGGAATTGGGGTATTTTTCCTTAACAGCGTTGTACTCGTCTTGTGTTTGCAGCAGCATTGGCTCCAAAGGCTGCGGTTCCCGTTCCGTCTTTTGCTCCTGCACCTCCACTTCCTGCGCATCAGGGCGATGGGCGTGAAGGGCTCGCCTTGCATCTTCCAGCGAATCAAACGGGCCTGCCGTAGCGGCTCCCATCCCCAGCTCCTCATCGAATCCATAATGGTTGTAAAATTTCCCATTGGGATACCGGATGATGGCAATCTCTTCGGTATAGCCGTCCTGCATGGCCATAGCTGAATGGTAACGGGCCACAACGCCATTTTGCACGGGTTCTTCCTGTCCGTCACCGGTATTCGCCGTCATATGTGCCTCGGATGGTGCCGGGGCTGGGGCGGGCATTTCTTCCTTGTCGCTTGCCGGCTCACCGCTGTCCATAAAGTCAAACAGGGAAAGCTGCCGACCGGAAATGCTATTCAAATCCGGTGCCTTTTTCGGCTCCGGGAAGATGGTGAAGGTACCGTCCACATACTGGTGCACCTGGGCCAGAATCTCAGCCCGCTCCTCATAGCGGTCAAAATCCAGAGGCAACGCGGCCAGTGCCTGGTTCATTGCGGTCAACAGGGTTTCTGCCTTGGTGGCATCAGAAAGAGCTTCCGGCAGTTCTTTTCTCGCTTCTTCGTGGAAAAAGGTATCGGTGAAAGGGCGGTCAACTTCTTGTGGAAGCCCACTGTAAAATTGCAGGATGCGGTTTGCCATCCATTCCCGCTCATAGGCCGGCATCCGTGTGTAATCGCCCGGCTGTAAGTATTCCTTTTGCTGAATCAACTGATCTACCCGCAGCGCCGCCTTCGGCCATTTCAGAAAGGTTTGCGCATAGGGTGCGGTATAGCTTCCCCGCGCCAGCGCAATCCCCTTTGTCCCGTAATCCGCATGGGAATCATCTGCTCCGGCCAGCGCGTGGCTGCTCCCGCCTTCCCCATACTGGTGGCGGAGGAAGTCGGCCTTTTCCTTATCCGTGTGTGCACCGATAAAGTACGCATAAACCGTCAAACGTCCATCCGAATATGGGCCACCACGCGTCAGAAAGGCGTCCACTTCATCTTCGGTGATAAAGCGGTCATGCTCTTGCCATGCAAATTCATTCCGCGCCTGATACGGCACAGCCTCGCGGGCGAACTTTTGAAACTGCTGCAACACGCGATCCGGCGCATAATGGCGGAACCGGATCAGGGACGTATCTACAGCATAGGCAGACGCTAACCGTTCAAGACGCTGGTTTAGGTCTGCCACATACTCCGGCGAATCCAACTGTTGAGCCAGGCGCTCCGTCACTTCGGGGAATCCGCCTTGAAATACGGATAAATCATCAAAGAATCGCTCCGCCACGCCATCGGCCAGGTCACGTTCCATATAGATTAAGACCGCGGCGTGTTCTTTGAGTGCGTTGCCCCGCGCTGCGTCCAGCACCACCTGGGGCGCGTATTCCCCCTGGGCGAGCAGTTGCCCAATCCGGGCGCTCACATCCGGCCAAGAGAGAAACGCTTTCTCCGAGATTTTGTCCTTCACGGTATGGCCGGCGGCGATCTGCATTCCCGGTTCATCCCACCAGACCGCATAGTCCCGTCCGTCAATGGTAAAACCCTTACCGCCGACGCCGTATTCACGCTTTACGAACTCCGCGGCTTCCTCCGGCGTCGGGTCGGTCATAAAGTTATAGATCAGCCGGAGCTGGCTTCTGTCCCGGTTGCCGCCGCTGCGAAGGACTTCATCCACCACATCCGCAGGGATAGCAATTTCCCCCGCATACAGCGCCGCCTGCCGTTCCTCAATGGCATGGCGCTGGCTTGCCACCGTCGGCAATTCTGGCAAAGATAAAGCAGAGGCGATTTCTTCCTCTGCTTCACTCAAATCCTGTTCGGTTGTCTCAGGAATCAGTTGTACACCAATTCCGTCAGAATGGTCTCCTCGGCCATCGCCTGCAGGCTGTTCATGTGCGCTGTCCAGGCCAGTTGATCCTTCTCCTTGTCCGGGGCCGGATACTGTTTCAGCAGCCCCGCCATCAGCACGTCCATCCGATCCTCGGCGGCCTTCTCGATCTCCAGCAGGTGCCGGTTCAGTTTGCCTGTCAGCAGCATACTCTGATACCAGTTCTGCTTGTTCTCCTTCAGATACGTCCTGCGCAGCATCCCATACTTGCCCAGTTGCACCGGCTCCTCCTGTACGGCCAGGTTCGGAAACAGATACTCTCCCTTGCGATGATACGTCAGTTCCATGCTCATATCCTCCTTCAGTTGGTTGTGTTCCTGGTTCTTCGCTTTCGCGCTTTAATGCGCTAAATCTTTCATTTACAGTATACAAGCTGTCCACGGATTTTTCAAGCTGCTGCGCCAAATTTTCCCGTTCGATCCGGCGCATCTCCCGGCCAATATCCCGCAGAACCGGCTCGGACAGGCTGCTGGTGGCGTTTCCCAGAAAGGTCAGAACCGAAAGCCGGTTGAAATCCGTCACCGGGATAAAGTCGGATTCCTCCAGTTCCTCCATCGGGTCAAGGCCGCAGCGGCGGCACAGCGTATAGTAGATGCTGTATTCCAGCATATTGCGGAATTCGACCCGAATGTTATCTTCATCCAGTTCCTCCAGGAATGTACCGCCTTTTTCATAGGCCAGACCTTCCATCGCTTCTTCCAGGTTTTCCTCACTCACCTGCCTGGCAATCGCTATCAGGGCCAGCGGCAAGGTATCTGCCGATTCGTCCAGGCCATAGGCGTCTGCCAGGTGGGAAAGAATGGCGTCATGGTGCGTCTCCCGCATTTCCCACAGGTAGGGGTCTCTTGCCCCTTTGACCGGATGGGTATCGGAAATGTCAAAGACATACCGAAGCCGCAGCCTTGGTCCGGTATCGTCCAACAGCGCAATGCCCTTGGCGCCGCGGTTGACCCAGCGGTTCATCTTGCTGTTCCACAGTTCCAACTCCGCACAGGCGGTTGCACCGGGGCGCTGGGCGTGGATCAGAAGATTTTCCTGGAACGAGTACCGGTACAGCCTTGCGGCGGTATCCAGATACCCCATCCAGTCGCGGGGCGACCGGCTGACTTCCTGGGCGTGGGATTCAGCCAACGCCTGAATGGATTGTATTTGTGCCATAGTTGCCTCCTGTCTTATGCAAAAAAGAAATCCCGGCAGGCCATCCTACCGCCCACCGGGAGTATGCAAGGTTACTTCTTTTGGCCCGCCGCTTTTCCTTTCTTGCTGGAGTAGGGTTTCGGGAACGAAAGAGAAAATGCGGGCCGGCCGTTTTCCATCTGCATGACCAGATCAGCGGCGAAGGTAGCATTTTTCTTGGCCGAATAGAGGTCAGTGACATGGGTTTTGCCGGTTTTCAGCAGATCGGCCGCCATCTTTTTGTCGATGGTCTTTTTCATGTTGGCGAGGAAACGATTCTCCTTCCAGAGCGCAAAGCGGCAGGATTTGTCGGAGCAGTAGAAGTTTTTCACGCTCTCATACACCGGCTTGCCGCAGAGTGGGCAGTTGCCAACACTGACCCGCGCATCAAACCGCTGGCGTTCCGCTTCCGGGATGGCGTCGCATCCTTCCAGCACCTTTGCCACCAGTTTGCAGATGTCTTGCAGGAAAGCGTCCGCCGGCATTTTCCCGCGCTCCACACCAAGAAGCCGGTTCTCCCATTCAGCGGTCAGCGCCGCCGATTTCAGATAGTCCGGGATCACGGAGATCATCTCCATGCCATCTTTAGTGGGAACGATCTGTTTGCCTTTCCGGGCTGCGTAGCCGGAATGTACCAGCTTTTCGATGATGTTGGCCCGCGTAGCAGGCGTACCCAGCCCCTTCTTCTCGGTGTCGGCGTCAAACTCTTTGTTGCCGGCTGTCTCCATAGCCGAGAGCAGGGTATCTTCGGTGTATGCCTTGGGCGGAGAGGTGAAGTGCCGGCTCTTACCGGCCTGTACCGATGCAAGTTCCATACCCTCGGTCAGAGAAGCGGGAATTTTCGCGTTCTCTTTATTTTCCCCTACCTTATTATAATAGATACGGAACGCATCCTCGATGGCCTGATACCCAGGCTCCAACACAATCTTGCCTTTGGCCTTAAACGTAGTTTCCGCACACAGCACTTCGACATCCGTCTCCTCATAGATGCAGTCGGGTAAAACTGCCTGGGCGAGCCGCTGGCACACCAGATAGAAGATATTTTTCTGTTTTTCGGCCAGTTGGGAAAGGTCAGCCCGTACCGCCTCCTGGGTCGGCAGAATCGCGTGGTGATCCGTCACCTTGGCATTGTCCACCAGGCGGCTGACCCGTGAATCATCCGGCACAGCGGAAAGAAAGGGCAAAATCTTCGGCATACCGGCAAGCAGCCCCTGAACCGTTCCGGCCATATCCTCCGTGATATACTGACTGTCTGTCCGGGGGTAGGTCACGAGTTTGCCCTCATACAGTTCCTGAAGGACATCCAGCGTTTCCTGAGCGGTATAACCAAAGAAGCGGTTTGCCTCCCTTTGCAGGGTGGTCAGGTCATAGAGCCGGGGCGGTTTCGCCGTTTTCTTGGTCTTTTCCAGTTTTGACACGGTTGCCGGCTTTCCGTGGCAGATCTGCACAAGGTTTTCTGCATCGGCCTCCTCCTGGATGGCGTCCGAAACAACCGTCAGCCCGTCACCGCTCAGCGATACCTTATAATAGGTTTCCCGTACAAAACCGTCGATTTTATGCTGGCGTTCCACCAGCATAGCCAGGGTCGGAGTCTGCACCCGCCCGATCACCAGCCGCTTAAAGTATTTGGTGGTATAGGCCCGTGTGGCGTTCATTCCCACCAGCCAATCGGCGCGGGCGCGGCACTCCGCCGCCTGGAAGAGATTGTCATAAGCCCTACTGTCCTTCAGGTGTGCAAACCCTTCCCGGATGGCGGCATCCTCCATGCTGGAAATCCAAAGCCGCTTGACAGGGGCTTTGCTCCCCACCAGGGCGAACACCCTGCGGAAGATGGATTCACCCTCGCGCCCGGCATCGCAGGCATTGACAATGTATTCGAGATCAGGCCGATTCATCAGGATGGAAAGCACCTCAAACTGTTCCTTTTTCGCCTCAGCCACCGCAAGCTGCCAATGATCCGGGATGATGGGCAAATCCTCATAGTGCCAACGCTCATACTTTTTGTCATAGACCTGTGGCTCCACATATTCTGCCAGGTGGCCCAGACACCAACTGACCAGATACCCGTTGCCCTTAAAATAGCCCTTTTTACGGTTGGCCGCGCCGATCACTTTGGACAGGCTGCCCGATACACTGGGTTTTTCCGCGATCACTAAAATCATAGTCTCCTCCTCCTCGTAAAGTCATGACCCCCGGCTAAGCCGGGGGCTTGTGTAAGCCCTAGAAGGGCATCGAACGGCAAGCCTCTCAAGAGGCACTGAAAAAGTCGCCACTTGCATCACTTGCCCCACAGCCCGTAAACGGGCGCTATTATCTAAGATCAATTTCCTGACAATAGTAAAGTTGTTGATCTCTTCTCGCTTCGCTCGGTGCTTGAAGCTAAAGCTTTTTTACTCTCCCCAGCAGAGCTGGGGGTTCTCATTTTGCTAAAGCATACAATGGAAGGAGGGCAGCCCAAAAGCGGGCCGCCCTCCAGGTGTTTACGCTGTGTTCACGCTTATATATTACTGGGTTTCATCCGAACCGGCATCCTCATCGGTGTCTGCCGGTTCATCCTCGTTGATGGTTTCCAGGCCGTCGCTGATCTCCATGTTCTCGCTCTCGGAATTGTCCTGCTCATGTTGGGGTTTATAAATCTTAAAGTAGAAATATGCCCCCACACCGGCCACGGCGGTCAGCATGATCACAATGAGGAAGAGCGGCAACCCATTGGACGCGGGTTCTTCCTCCGTTTCCGGCTCCACCGCCTGGGTGGGTTCCGGCGTTTGCGCGGGCTCCTCCAACACCACGCCGGCCTGCGCCGGTTCTTCCTGTTCACTCTCTTCGATGAAATCCTGAAGGTCAAGCTCGTCGATCATCGAGAGCATATACACGTTTTCTGTGTTCTGGCTGCGGTCAATGACCAGGAAAAAGGTATTGCCGTTGGCCGTTGTCACGGTCAGGAAATCCTTGGTGGGATCATCGGTAATATCGTCCAGGATTTCCCCGTTGCCGGGAACCGAAAACGGGGTGCCCTCCGGCGTCGTTTCCTCGATCACCGGCTCCGGCGTAGGGGTCGGTTCCGGCTCCGCATAGGCAAACGCCGTCACCGGGAAAAGCGTCAGCGCCATACACAGGGTGGTCAGCAGCGTCAGCAGTTTCTTCTTTTTCATGGTTTCATTCCTCACTTTCCGACGCCTCGTCCGGCGTCTGCTTGTCAAGGCCGGTTTCTTCTCCATCGAAATCCGGCAAGATTTCGGGTGTATCCCCCTCATGCTGCGCATCGGAAGGGCCGGCAGGTTCCACCGGCCGCAGCTCCACCGTGCCGTTCTGAATACTGTCCAGCAAGCGGAGCAAATCCCAGCCTTTCACGTTCATGCTGCGGATGCTGCGGACAATCTCGGCGTCCTCGTCTGCCTTCTGGGACTGCCGCACCGCCTCCAGATGCGCTTTCAGTTCCGCCATTTTCTTTTCCGTTTTCTCAATATCCTCGAGATAACGGCTCAATTTTTTGCTCATATCATCGTCACTCCTTTACTCATTGAATTCTGCCGTAGGCAAGGAAATGGCTCTGCCAGTAGGAAGTTTGAACGCTTGTGTACTGCACCGGATCTCCACAATGAATCATCATCCCGTTGCCCACATAGATGCCCACATGGGATGCGCCGGTTGTGTTGTAGGTACCCTGGAAAAAGATCAGGTCGCCCGGCTTTGCTTCCTCTGGCGAGACATACGCGCAATGGGAGCGCAGGCCATTAGCCGTTGTCCGCCCCACATTCCATCCGTTGCCGCAGTTATTGATGACCCAACACACAAAACCAGAACAGTCAAAACTGGTGGAGGGCGAACTGCCGCCCCAGACATAAGGAAATCCAAGATACTTTTCCGCTTCGGCAATCATCCGGGCAAAGCTCTCATCCGTCAGGGCTTCTGCTGGAATTTCATAACCGAACCCGCCTTCGTCTCCCGTATAGGTTGGCAGCGTGGCCGTATCGAACAGATAATTTCTGTTGCCATAGGTCGTATTATATAAGGTATAGCGGCCGGACTGGTCGCCGTCCATATTGCCGCGGGCGACGGAATCAAACCCGTGGTTGATCAGGGTAATGTTTAAAATGCGGTATTCATACTCCTCCTCTGTCTCTTCCCCCGTCTCCGGATCAGTCACGGTGCGGGTGCGGATTTCAATGACCTCATCGACAATCAGCTCATATTGCTGGGTGAACAGGCTCTCCACCTCACCGGCCACCTGGGCATAGGTAAATTCCTCATACTTGGCCGTCAGATAGGAAATCAGTTGATACGGGTTGTGCGAGATTTCATCAATCTGATAGTTGTACTCATCGTAACCGGGATGGGTCGATTCCATGTTGTTGATCTGCTCGTTGAGTTCTTCTTCTAGCGCCAAATACGCATTTTCAGCGGCATAGATGTCCGCATCCTGGCTGGGATAGGTGGAAGAAATGAAGGTGTTCTGCGTCCCCTGCATCATGGCGGTACAACTCGACAGGATGGCACCGAAAATCAGCACAAACAGCGCAATGATGCCGGCCCCAATAAAAATGCCTTTGTTTTTGCGGAAGAAGGTCTGAATGGTCGCCTTGGCCTTACTTCCCGCTGTCTGCGTAGCTTTTGCGGCAGCACCGGCCGCCGTTTTTCCATTTCTGGCGGCGGCGTAGGCTTCCTTATACCGTTTTTTCTGCCAAAAGCGGTTCAGGATGGATGTCTTACCCTGTGCATCCTTCGCTGCATTCTTTGCTGTGGCTGCCTGCGCCGCTTTTTCGCCGGTGGCGGCAGCCGATTCCGTAGGGGTAAAATGCAGCCGTTTATCCTTCCTGGCAGAGTTAATTTCTTTGTGTCGTTTTGACTTTTGATCCTTACGATGTTGACTGACCCGGTTCACCACCTTATGGATGCCGCTCTCGCCTAGAATCTCGGCCTTGTGCGCGCCCTCCACCGCGCTGTTTTCCCGCTCAACACTGTGAACTTTGGTGTGGACGTAGCCAGCCACCGCACCAGCGACAGCAGAAGCAGCCTTGCGGCCAATACCCATGCCGGCACCGCGAACCATCCCGTTTTCCTCATCGTCAAAGGACAAGCGGCTGGATTTTTTCTTGGATGTCCCAGCTTTCTCCTGAGAATCCTGCTTGTCCTGCCACTGCCTTTTTTGCTGCTGTTGGCCTTCTCTGGCGCTTTTCGGATTGTTCTTATGCGTACCATCGTCAAAAGTGCTTCTTGACCTGCCATCCGGTTCGGAATCATCCTGTCGAAAAGCCGATTGATACGAGCTTGCTTTTGCTCTGGCCCTTGGGGGTGTTGTGGATTCGGATGCTGAGAAAGTAGGCGCACCGGCCCTTGCCTCCGCAGCCGGGCCAGGCTCTGGTCGCTGTGTCGGTACGGCGGCACCGGCACCTCTACCTTCTTCTATGTCAACAACAGCGTTGATGTCAACCGCTGTGTCCTGCGCTTTTGCCGCAGCATCCGCAACCGGCTCCGGCGGCCTGCCTTGATCTGCATCAGCACCAGATTCCTGGAGCTGATCCGCCGTGTGATTTTCCGCATGATACCGGTGATAACCGGACTGCACCTGTTTTTTCTGACGGTTGTGCCGTATCTCAGCCGCTGTCTGCACAGCGGCCCGGCTTGCGGATGTTTCCCGAAAATCTGTCATTTTGGCAGAATGTTCAGAAAACCGGCCCGGGCTGCTATGGGGCACATCGGTTTGGTTCATTTGCGCATCTTCAAGCGGCGCTTGTTCTTCCTGACCGCCAACAGGCTGTGCTTGGTCCGTATCTGTATCCTGCCTACCGCATGCAAAATTGGATGCGGCAACCTGTCCCTGCGCCGTTACCGGCTCTGTCAGTGGGACGGTGTCTGGCATAACGTTTTGCTGCGGTGCCAAGGGTTGGGCGTTGCTGTACTCACCGGTTGTAAAGGTCATAGTCGCATCGTCGCCCGTCAGGGGCTGCACCTGGCTTGCCTCATACTCGGTTTGCCTAACAGCCCTCTGTGTCTGAGCCAATCCCTGCTGTTTTGTATTGGCAATTCCTGCGCCGGCGTTCACGGCACCCTCGTTTGGGAACCGATCCTGTGTGAATCTTGCAGGTGTTGGCGGCGCATATCTTTCACCACTGGTCAGTGTCGGACGTTCCTGGGTATAGCCCGGAGACAAATGTTCCTCGCTCTGAACAGCGGACACCGCCGGTTGACTGGTATCGGGTTGTACCGGCTGTGGGCGGTGATTGGCATGGGGTACGGCCGCGTCCTCTTTGGCCATTGGACGGGGCTGCCATTTCTGACCGCCCGCCACCTGTGGCTGGCTGTTTTCTCGAATAGGCCGGCTTTGTTCAACCCCATCCCTCGCCAAGCTGGCATCCTGGGTCCGCTTACTGACCCGTTTATGCTCGCCACTATGCAGGTTTTCTTCCATTAAGCCGTCACGGGTCATTTTCTGGACACGCTTATCTTGCGCTTCATAGCGTTTTCCTGGCATTATTTCTCACCTCCTCGCCGCCAGCTTCCTCTTACGCTTCCGGCAGCGAATACCGCTGCCATCTTTCCAGGATTGCATCCGCTTCCCGAAGCAGTTCACCGCCCTGGTTCAGCGCCAGTTTCTGGCACACCCGTCTGTCGGCAAGGGAAACCAGAATGCTGTACAGACCATCCACCAGAGATGCCATGCAGAGCAGATCGTCCACCATCTGGCCGAAAACCTCCTCGCCATCTCCCTCCAGTGCAGGAACAAGGATTTTATCAGGCTGCTTAGCCCGTTTCCTATCCGCAGGATCAGAACGGTGTGCCGCTGAGAACAACTGGGCAAGCGCCTCCTCCAGCATAGCGTCCGATTCTTCCTTGGAGATATTGCCTGCGCGCCCATAGGTCTTGGGAATCTTTTGACCCGGCGCAAATCTCCGTTTTTTGTTTTTGTTCATAGAGTAAAACCTCCACATTTTCACTTTTGAAAAAACCTCCCATCGACCTGCGTATACAGGCTTCCGAGAGGCCGACAACTGATTTTTCCGCTCCATTTCAATGGAAACATTCCCATCAAGAAATATAAGCGAATCGTAAACAGGGTGATAGAGAAAATAAAAATCGCCCATATCACCCGGTGCATTCCGTTATAGGCCGTACTGACACCACCTTCACTGTTTGGATTCCGCCCCTTGTCTGGCGGCGACGTCCTCTGGACGGGTGGACATGATCGCATAGAGTTTGAGCGTCTTATCGAAATGATCTTTGAACGGGATGATGGTGTTGCCGTAGAACAGAAGCCCCTCACCCGCGCCGCTGTTGGTCACATAGGAGAGCTGGTACGGGCTGATATTCAACTGTTTGGCAAGAACCTGCCGGTCGCCTGCCGCCTGGTTGAGCATCAGGATAAAATCGCTGTTTTCCATGATGTTCTCGATTTCCCGGCTGGCCAGCAAATCTTTGATGTTCTGGGTGATGCCGGTCGGAATCCCGCCCCATTTACGGAACCGTTTCCAGATCTCTACCGAATAGGCCGCCGTCTGCTCCTCCTTCAGCAAAAGGTGGAACTCGTCAATGTAATACCGCGTTGCTCTGTGCTCCGAACGGTTGATGGTGACACGGTTCCACACCTGATCCTGAATAATGAGCATCCCCAGTTTTTTCAACTGCTTGCCCAATTCCTTGATGTCATAGCAGACAATCCGGTTATCCAGCTTTACATTGGTCTGGTGATTGAACACTTTCAGTGAGCCATTGACGTAGATTTCCAGCGCCGTGGCAATCCGCTGTGCCTGCGGCTCCTTCTGGCTGCGCAGGCAGGCATACAAATCACCAAGCACCGGCATATTCTCCGGCACCGGGTTTTCAAAGTATTTCTGGTACACCAGCGGCAGGCAGCGGTCAATGACCGATTTTTCCTCCGCCTCAATCCCATTGCGCGATCCCATAATCAGTTCGCAAAGGGAGAGGATGAAGTCGGACTTCACACCCAGCGGGTTATCGTCATCCGAATAGTCCATGTTGATGTCCATCGGATTGATGTAGTCGTGGCTGGTGGCGGAAATGTGGATGACCTGTCCGCCCAACGCATGAACCAGCGGGAAATATTCCCCTTCCGGGTCTCCGATGATAATATCGTCCTGCGTTACGAAAAACGCATTGGTTATTTCCCGCTTTGCCGCGAAGGATTTGCCGGAGCCGGGTGTTCCGAGAATCAGGCCGTTGGGATTCTTCAATTTTTTGCGGTCCACCATGATGATGTTGTTGGACAGGGCGTTCAGGCCATAGTAGAGCGATTCGCCGCCCATGAACAGTTCCTGGGTGGTGAACGGAACAAAAATGGCCGCGGCCGTGGTGGTCAGCGCCCGCCTGATCGGGATGTGGTTGAACCCCAGCGGCAGGCTGCTCATCAGGCCATCTTCCTGCATATAGTCCAGCCGGCGCAGCGCGCAGTTATACTTCTGCGCAATACCTGCCACCTGGAACACAGCGTTATCGAGCTCCTGCCGGGTCTTGGCCGTATTCAGAAACAGCACCGTGACTAAGAACATCCGCTCATTGCGGGACTGAAGATCATCCAGCAGTTTCTTGGCATCACCGCCATAGGTAGCCAGGTCGGACGGAATAATTTCCATATCGTACCCGGAGCGGACGGCTTTCTTCTGTTCCTCGATCTTCATGCGGTTGATGTCGGTCACTTTGCTCTTAATCAGCTTGATTGCCTTCAACTGATCCAGGGATTGAACGTGCATGGTGACGATCAGGTTTTTATCAATATCCAGAAATTCGGCCAGCATTTTGTCGGTGAGTTCCGGGGCCAGAATCTGAAGATAGGATACTGCGCCATAGGTATCGCCCATCATGAAGTCCTTGCCGGATTTGAACAGGAAACTCGTCGGCGCGATATAGTCCTTCGTCCCCAGGCCGGTTTTCAATACCTGGTCGTAGGTGAAGGTAAACGGCGTTTCGGTTTCCGGGTTCAAAGTCTCATATAGGACTTTCAAGCGTTCCACCCCATTCAGGGGATAGGCGGTCACGCCCAAGACCTTGAAGTTGCTCAGAATGTCCGTCTCGATGCGCTCCAGTTTCGGCCTTGCCATCGCCAGATTGTCAGCCTCAATGGCAAATGTGATATACTTGGATTTAAGCAGACCATTGTTCCCCTTCGCCAGTTGGTTGTGCAGCATCTGTGCGTATTCCATGCGCACATCGTCGAAAGCGTCGTTCTGTGGTTCGATCTGGATGACCTTCTCATACTCCTTCATGCTGCTCTTTTGGTTGATGAAGGACAACTGAAACTGGATGCTGCTGTCAAAGTAATTGAGAAAGTCGCACCAGTTTTCAAAGATGGCGCTTTTATCGTCATTCTGGGCCAACTGGTAGTTGATGTCATAAAAGCGGATGGTCTTGGAGTAGACATGGTCGGCTACCCGGCAGATACCATCCTTGCCCATTTCCTTATAGGCAATGGAATCCTGGACAGAAATCCGCTTTGCCTTACCCTTCAGCGGAAACCGGGTGCTTTTTGCATCTGCCCTTACCGGTTTAGCGGGGCGGGACTTTTTCTTTTTTACCACGGTGCAGCCCTCCTTTCGTTTGCGGCTTGTTCTCCGGCACCTTGTACGGATAGGCCGCCTCCTCATACAGATTGGCCGTCTCATACCGGCGGATGGCCGGACGCTGGAACCGAACCCGGATAAAATTCTGGAGAATCTTCTCCATGTGCATCCCGTCTTTTTCGTACATGGCAAAGAGAAATTCCGGCAGCATGAGCAGCACCATCCCGGTGGCCGCGCCGCTGGTTCCGATGATGTCCCGCGTCAGGAAATAAAACGGCAGCCCCAGCGCCGCGCCAACCACAATACAGATGATCTGGCGCAGCGTCAGGTTAAAGGCCACCTTATTTTTGACCTTCGCCAGGTCTTTGGGGACTGTTACATAGGCCATAATCAATTTGGGTAACAGCGGACGTTTTTTGCCGGGAATGAGCCGCCCCTGTAACCCGCTCCTTTCCTTTGAGTTTTTCCCGTCTAGTGGGTGTTGAAAATTTGCTTACTGAGCGATCCGGTTTTCAGCAGGCTGAAACACAGGATGATGGTATAGGCCGCAACCCCAAACAGGGCCGAGTGAACATTGTCGGTCAGCTCAATGGAGGCGACCAGCGCGGCATAGATGCCGACGCAGACCATCATCAGGAACGCTTGAAACGCCAGGGCGAAAAGCCCACGGAAATAATTGGTACCCATCTGTCCCCATTCCCGGTTGGACATGGTGGCAAATGGAATGGGTGCAACCGAAGTGTACAGGTAAATCTCGATCATACGCCCGAACATGATCACCATGATGAGGACGGACATGACCTTCATACAGAAGCTGAGGATGAAGGTTTCCAGCATCAAGACAAATAGTTCGCCCAGTTCCATCGATTCCATCGTGGTGCTGATGGTGGATGTAAAGGACGATATATCAATGGCCGTGCTGCCGCTGATTGTCCCCGCGGCGCTGTTGACCACGCTTTGTCCCACATCAAAGACTGCCATCGTGATTGTCCAGGTATTGCTGACCAGAAACACCGCGACCCACATTTTGAGGAAATACTTGAAAAACATCCAGGTATCCACATCGTGCAGGTTGTTCCGTTCCGTCAGCATGGAAATCAATTCATAGCACAGGACCATCGTAATGATGATCCCGGCTATGGGTACGATCACCGAATTGGACAGGCTTTGTACCATGTTGTATATGCTGCTGTTCCACCCTTGTGGTGTCATTCCCACCTGCGTGGCAATTTCGCCGGTCTTTTCATTGACATCGGTGAACATGGTGGTCAGGTTGGAAGTCACCATACCCGTCAGGAGATCCCGCATCCATTCTTCGATTGCATCAAAAATGCTATCGAACATGGACTGCCCCCCTTACATCATCAGAACAGTCCGCCCAGAAGAGGGATCAACTGGGTGCCGATGAGGATCACGCCACCGCCGGCCATGAGCTGTTTCATACCCTGGCTTTTTGCACCAGGGTTGTCGTTTCCGTAACCTTCCATCAGGTTGATAACGCCCCACACGCCGAGGCCGGCACCGATGGCGACCACCAGGGTCTGGAGAATCGTAACAGCAGAGCTAAAGAATTCCATAATTTGTTTATCGGAACATAAGGTCGGGGATGAGATCTTCAGTTATTCATCGCACAAAACCAGCATTTCCGCTTGTTTGCCAAGCGGCCCCGCGTTCCGATTTCCCCTTTCTTTATTTTTTATTGGTGGTGTTCTGGTTTTGTGTTTGCAGAGTATGCAGGCGGTGCCCGCGCCGGATAGATAGTAGTCATATCTTCCTCCTGCTCAAAAGAAAAGACCGCCTGGTAAGCAGACGGTCAGATGGATGAAGATTTTTCAGTTGTCGGCAAACCGGGTGAGATTGCGAAAAGCCGCAAGTTCCCGGTCAGGTTTCATACAGCAGGGACAGCCAGGGATTCTTTCATACTGCGCTGGCAACAGTCCTGCCGATTGCAGGCGCGTTATGATCTGCCTCTCCGAGGCTGCCCCCAGCATACGAATCCGGCACAAACCGGCTTCGTACTGGGACAGGATCACCAGATCGCGGATTGCGTGAACGCCGGCGCGGTCCAGTGTGTGCAAAACCTTGACAGGCAAATCCAATGCGCCGGCTTCCAGCCGATAGAGATGGACTCCTTCCATGCTCAAATGCTGGCAATAAAGCCGTTCCGCCTGTGCGGCCTGCTCTGTGAGGGCGTTTGTCCTGGCCGCAAAGCCGTCTGCCACATAGAGAAGCAGTTCCTTCACCTGGCATTTCTTGACCGCATGGCGAATAATCTGCCGGATGCGGTTCTCGTTGACATGGTGTTGGTCAGCCAGCGCTTTCATGGAAGCGCCTTCGCGGTAATGCTTGTCCAGGACAAAGCGTTCCCGCTCGGTGAGCTGATCCAGCAGATTGGCCAACCCTGCCTGCTGGTCTGCGATAAGCGTGGCATAATCCATCGCTGTGCCGCAGATTTCATTTAATCTGATTGCCGATAACAAATTTACCGGATACGGACGTTTCATCGCGAAGTTCCTCCTTTTCACTGCCGTCAACCGGCAGGATCCAGATCAGTCTGTGTCACCTCCACGTCAAAGACTTCAAATTCTTCCTCCACGCCCATCCGCAGCGTGTGTTTCAGATACTGTTCCACGTCAAAGGCGTTTTTCTTGTCATAATCGGACAATTCCCTGTATCGTTTATGCTGTGTGATGTCGTACTTATTGCTCAGGAAAGGCCGGACGCCGCGCAGTTGCAGGATGCACTTGTTTCCATCCATAACCGAAAGTTCATCTCGACTCATCAGCTCTTTCCCGGTTTTTTGATAATTCATGCCATACGACTGGCTCTGCCCGCGGGTATCCGATGTGTTGAGCAAATCTATGGTTTCCTTGCCCAGCGTCTCGCTGATTTCCTTCAGGGTCGAGCTTTCCTTGCCGCCCAAAAACAACATGGTGTCGCAGTTGCCGGTGATGGTTTCCGCGGCGTCCTTATAGATCGTCTTGAGCTGGCTCTGAGACTGCAAAATAATAGAAGCCGATATTTCACGGCTTCGGATGGTGGCAATCAACTTATCAAATTTCGGGATTGAGCCAATATTGGCAAACTCATCGAGCAGGAGCCGGACATGGTACGGAAGCCGGCCGCCGTGCTCATCATCCGCCTTATCACACAGAAGGTTGAAAAGCTGGGTGTACATGATGGCGACCACAAAATTGAAGGTATCGTCCGTATCGCTGATAATGACGAACATCGCTGTTCGTCGCTCCCCCAGCATATCCAGCTCCAATTCATCGTAGGACATCAGGTCACGCAGTTCCTGGATATCAAATGGGGCCAACCTGGCACCGCAGGAAATCAGGATGGATTTCGCCGTCTTGCCTGAAACGAAATGTCAAGGACTTTTTAGTACCCCCTACATTTCATTGCATGAAAAAAGCCACTGTAGATTTCTCCACAATGGCTATAAAGTCATGTTTTATTCACTTTTGATTACCGGCAAACTCATGCCCAAACTGAAAGTTTCCACTGTATCTAGATTTTGACAAGCTAAAAGATATTATATTTGCTAACTTTACTAATCTTTTAGCATATTTTCAAGTTCCATGATATTTGCACCAACATCGCTTTGTTTGTGTGCATCGGAAGCAGTCTCAATTTGCACATTATTTTTTCTCAGAATAGATAATAATTGATGATTTAAACCAAGTTCAATATCAGAACTATAATTTAATTGTAACCCTCCACTATTTTCAGCATACATTCCGTGCTTATTTAACAGAACAGCTAGTTTATTATAATATTCCGTTAAATCAATGTTTGGTTTGTGACCAAAACACTTGATTGAGTCAGGATGAGCAAGACCATTAAACAAACCACTTTCACACAACTGGAACATAATTTCATAATATCTTTTATATACTTCTTCTATGTTCTTGCTTTCCCAAATCTCTTTTTGTCCCATATGGTCAAATCCCCAACCATCAATCCAATGTACAGCTCCTGTAAGAAAATCAAAATCATATTTATCAAGAATATCTGTCAAAATGTCAGCAGTTTCAGGAATATAACAGACTTCAAGACCAAACCGCACTTTTACAGGATACCTAGTAGCCTTTACTCTTTTAATAAAACTAATGTAATCATCTATCGAACCATTCATTCTTTTTATTATCCAGTTATGCTGAAAATCGTTATATGCTTTTATTGGTTCGTATACTCTCTCAAACTCAGTAAACTGATGGGTATGCTCAAGCATGTATATTTCATCAAGCCCTGCATCTTGTGCTACTTTAATGAATCCCTCAAAAAAATCAATATTATAGCCTATGGGATTTCCATGTAAAAAGTGTACATGTACATCTCTCATCATTCATTCCTCCAAGTTTCTGTTTCACTCACAAGAGCGCAAACTTCAAATTCGTCTTTCCGTAAAACGCGCCGACTTACTGAAAGTTTGCAGCCTTAGAAATTAAAATTCATTAACATTACGCTCTCCATTCCATCAACACACAATCTTCCTTCTTCCCTTCGTGTAGCTCATGTTCGGGAAGCTCCTTAATAATTTCAAATCCCGCCTTCTGATATGCTCGTACCGCTCGTGGATTATTTTTTCGTGGGTCAAGAATCACCGCATTGGCATCCATTTCCGTTCGTAGATATTGGCATACTACTCTGCAATATTCTGCACCGATTCCCATATTCCAATATTCCGGCTCACCGATAAATTGGTCCATCGCATAAATCTTTTCTTCCGTCTCATGGTAATCATATTCGTCGAAAAGTTCCCCCTGAATTCTGTATATTTGTGCGTAACCGATGGGAATTGTATCATATTCAATGATGACTCGATAAATCTCATCCGCCCATTGCTCTGTATAATGCTCACGAATCGTTTTCTGTGTATGCTTTTTATCTCTACCGTCGTAAAATTCAAGAACACGGTCATCTGTCAGCCATTTTAACATTAGAACTAAATCATCCTCACTCATCGGGCGAAAGGAAACTCGCTTTTCTTCCAACATAATTCACCTCTTCCATGATATAATTTCACATCATCTTTTCCTGCTAAAATATAAACATCTCTGCTTGTGTCTGTAGCAATTCAGAAACACCCTTAATCAACATTTCCCTATCTTTTCTTTCATAACCATAAATGATTTGGTCTATCAACCAATACACATCATTAAGCTCTGCTTTTCTTTCTGCTACTTCCGGCGCCTTATGCTGATAGTATTTTAATACCTTCCTGCCAAATTCTTTCCCGAAATCATCTGTACTACAATCCAGCAAGCACAAAAAATCATTATCCGGGTCACCTACATTAAAATCGCCAAAATCAATAACTCCAAACAGTCTATTATTTCTAAAAATCATGTTATTTGCACTGAAATCATTATGTACCAAACAAGGGGTATATTTAAATAAAACAGCATTGCTTAATATGTTTTCATATATTGTTTCGATATGTTCCAACATCTCATCAGTTAACAGCTGCTCCTTTTCCAGAATACTTATAAGTAATTTTTTATCTTGCAAAAACTTATCTTTCTTATTCACCAGAGCATCTGAAAACAAACTGACAGAACAATCAATCTCTATGGAATGTAACTCTTTCAAAAACGTAGCTTCATCATATGCAAGGGCATCCTTTTCCTTTTCACTCAACTTATGATACTGCTCATAAGTAATACGTTCCCCTTTAATATATTTCATAATATTAAATCGGTCACTTTGATATACTACCGCAGGGGTCTGATAAGATAAATTACAATTTTCTAAAAACCGATACAATTCAAACTCTCGTTTCTGAGCAAATCTAACAGAATCTCGCTTTGGAACTTTCACAACATATTGTTCATTACATAAAAAAGTATCGCTATCATCGCCTGATGACAAATAGCAGAGTTTATTTATTTTTATCTGTTCATTCAAATGCTGATATATTTCTACGTCCAAATCAATCATTTCATTTTTCCTCACGTAAGGTATTAACAGAAACATCATATAATCGCTTACTTTCAAGTTCTCCGTAAGCCTGAAAATTCAAATTTGCGCTCTCATCGAACACACCAATTATATCACGAAATATACAATTCTTCTACATGCTTTTTTACCTATGCAGTATGTTGTGTTGTCTTGACATCACTCTCAATCAGCCTCTTTATCTTGTCCTTCATGGTTTCCTTGGCATCTTCATTGAAATGCACTCTCACAACATACATTGTGCCACCTATCTGCTTCCTGAGTGCTACCGGTGTGTGTGATTTTCTATTCTCCATTTTGTGTTCTCCTTTTTTGTTTTGCCTGATAAGGAAGAGCCTCTTTCAGCTGACAACCGGAAGCTGACAACCGACCTTCAAAAACTCTCAATTCCTTTTATTTATAGTTACTTTTCCTAAATTTACTTTTTCTTAAATATTCCGTTGCTTTCGTTGTCAGAACTATATATACCCCCTAAAAAATATAGTAAATATAAGGGTTTTAGGAATATAGAACCGACAACGAGGTTGACAACGGGATAGACAACCAGCCGACAACCTACTGGGCAATTATTACTGCATCCACTCTGCCGGTAGTGATAACTGTTCCATCTGCTCCTTGGTAATCGGTTGAAAATCCCGACCTTTGTTGTCAGGCTTCTCCCATCCTTTCTGCCGGCGATATGGCTCAGGGAAATGTCTTGGATTACTAAAGGCAATCCAATCACTACAGTTATTCATTATGTCGTTAATCTCTCGTATTTCCCATTGTGCCGGATTTCCATCATTCCCCAACGCTTCGGCGTACAACTGCCTTGAACACACCATATTTGCTTGGCAATGCTCCAAATAATCAAGAATAAGCTCTTTCTTGGTATCTTCCTGCATAAACTGTTTCTGATACTCCCGAAGCTCTTCCTCAATCTTCTTTGGAAGCTTCAACTGAAAATCGCCACTCCTATAGATTACCATTGCTTCTGCCCACATTTGGTCTATATATTCCCTTGATGCTTTTTCAGCATCAAGGATATGAACCTCAGCCTCATCTGACTTACACAGAATAGGCAGAAATCTTCTATTTCCCGACCTATCCATAGGCAAAAAATCCAATGAATTTGACGAACCGGCAAACACACACTGCCTCTTATGGTCTTTCGGATGCCGGTCGTATGGTGTTTTATAGGTATCCTTCTGTCTACTCATAAAGGACTTGGTATCTTCTACATTCTTAGCATTGAGAATAGCCACCATTTCAGGAAACTCTAATATCAGATGTGCTTGTATTTTTCGGTACACATTGTCATCATCCATTTTCTTTAAGTCATCCGTAAACCAATCATCCTTCATGGCAAGGAAACGCAGAAAAGTGGATTTACCGGCTCCCTGACCACCTACCAGGCAAAGCATTGATTCAAACTTGATGCCTGGGCAGGAAACTCTTGATATCGTACCCATCATAAAAAGCTTCATTACCTCATAAGTGTAATCGCTGACCTCTGCTCCTAAGAAATGATGCAGTGCATAGCGTATTCGCTCCTTGCCATCCCATGTTAGGGAATTTAGATAATCAAGAACCGGATGATAGCGGTTTTCATTTGCCACAACCTTTATCACATCCTCAATTCGCTTTTCATTGGACAATCCGTAATGCTTTTCAAAATAGACAACAAGAAACTTCAAATCCACATCCGTAAGGCTCTCACTCTCCCGATACCATCCCAAATCCCTTGTAATGTCAATTTTGTCCGTAAACATATTCAGCCGGAATGCACCTTTCAGATTAGGGTCATGCATCAAAATCAGACGATAATTACCGACTGTTTTCCTGACTTCTCCCTTTTCTGTGCACTCCAGTATCGCCCTGACTTCTTCGATACTCTTCAATTCTTCGTACAATCGACTTCACCCCCTTTCCAATGTCAGAAACAACAAAAGCTCTGTCAGGGATATCCTTTTCAAGAAGAGTATCAAGCTGATATTCTACTTTACTGATATTCTGCAGAGCTTCTACAAAGCAGGGATGCAATTCCTCATCCATGCTCTTTGGTGCATATTCTGTTTTCCATTTCCTTAGCAGATGATAATAGTCCGACAGAACCCTAAAGCACTGCCTCTGTTCCTCATCCAATATCTGCTCCGGTGTTTTCCTTGGTGCAATCTTTTTCGGTGGTGCTCGGTTGGTTGCATCATAGTTTAGTCCAAAGTCAGATGCAATCTTCATTGCAGCTGACTTTGGTGCAAGACCGAAATACTTTGCAACAAAATCAATGGCATCACCGGTATCTCCACAACCAAAGCAATAGTACCTCTTATCCATCTTCATACTGGGAGTCTTGTCCTTATGAAACGGACAGCAAGCCAGCCCGCTCCGGTTGATTTTAATACCATACTGCATAGCCACTTGCCTTGCAGTGACATTGTCCTTTACTACTGTAAATACATTCATGCTTATCCCAACTCCTCTCCCCTTGATTTCTTCTGTGCCGGTGCTTCGGTAACATTTGCTCTCTGCTCCTCTACAAGCCTCTTATTTGCCTCAAGAAGGGCACGAACCGACTTCCTTGCATGTTCCTTTACCTCAGCTTTCTTTTGCTCCTTTAAGCGTGGATTTTGCAATGCTCCCATAACCTTATCAGCCACCTTCTGAGCCATGCTCCTGAGCTTGTTCTCCAAATTATCAAGGCATCTTCCAACAAAATCCCTTTTATCCTTTGGTGTTTTTCTCTCATCCGAAGTCAGCCACTTTTTATACTTGCGAAGCTCCTCGATATCTTCCTCTCTGGTCTGCTCTGCCACTGTTTCAGATACCACCTCACATGCTTTTTCATAGGCATCCTCAGCCACCTCTTCCACAAAGGCTTCCAAATCAGAAATCTTCATTGTGAGTGCATCTAATGTTGCCTGATTTTCAGCAATTCGTCTTTTCTGATTTTCGATAATAAAATCCTGCTTCTCAAGATAACTGACACCGCCATAGACCGGCTCGAAATCTATCTCGACTCCGTTTCTGTGGGCAATATCCAAAAACATTTTTCTGCATTCCGCATCAAAGCTGATTTTCCGGTTATTGTATTTCCCCTTTTTCTTTGTTGGGTCAGGCAGTTCAAATCCCAGTTCTTCCAGTGCTTTCTCTTGCTGAGGACACAACTCTCCATATTGATTTTTTGCATCAAACACATGCCTCTCATGGATATGTGGTGTTGACTCATCCATGTGCAGTGCCCAGTCTAAAATGTGAACATGTGAACCATATCGTTTATTAAATTCCTCAAAATACTCTGCCACTACCTTAGCCAGCACATCTGCCGAAACCGTTTCGTCTATATTACCAAGCTGTAACACAGTTTCTTCCGGACAAGTCTTATTATTTTTCAGTACATCATCAATGGTTCTGTTCCGTTCCGGATGCCTTGCCATCTCATTTCTCTCATTCTGTGCATCCACATGGTCTGAGTAATGCTCAAAATAATAGGCACGCTCAACTTCGGTAAAAGTAAACTGCCTCTCTTGGGAGCTACCGGCAAAGCTGTAACCTTGGTAGCAATCCCAATACACATTTTCTTTTGTCCTTTCAGGGTCAATATGCTCACTGTTCTCCACATCAAAATCTCGGTCATTATGCTTTACATCATAGACCCCATGCTTTCCGCTTCTGCCATTATGCCTTGAAGCTTTCATTCGTTTTTCTCCTTTCCACTGCTTTCGTTTTTCAAAGGCGAAGCCGTTTTTTCCCTTGCGTTTGCGACAAGTAATACCCAGTACTTATCGTCGCAACGACAATAAACTGGGCAAGGCTTCCGCCCTTGACCTGATGAAGGCTCTGCCTCTCAACTCCGACAAAGGTTGCACCTCTGTACTCTGCTCCGAAGGAGTTGAAATCTGTCATCCCCACAAGACGGATAACACAGTTCAACTTCTTCGGTTGCTCTGCATTTCCTACGGAAATTTGAGCATGAAAAAAGCACTCAAGACTTCTCTCAAGTGCTTTTTACGAAATCCTACACCGGCGTTCCGATTTTCGGCTCTAATGCAAGACTTCCCACTGTTGCATAGACTCCGTTCTCTCTGTCCTGCCTACGAATTTCTTCTTTCATAGCTTCTATCTTTGCTCGCTTTTCGCTCTTTACACGCTCTTCATACTTCCTCTGCCATCCGCTTTCTTTTCTTCGTAAATACTGCTGATGCCTCTTATCCTTAATTCTGTTAATCCGGTCAATTTCAGCTTGTTCTTCCGGAGTAGGTTCTGTCATCATTGCCGGTGGAACATATCGCCCAACAAAATTAAAATAGATTTCAATCTCCTGCGTGGTTTGAATGCTCCCCTTTCTGTCTCTTTCATGCACCAGCACCTTATCAACAAATTCATTTATCATTGCCGGTGTCAGTTCCTCAAACTTCTCATATTTATCAATCAGTGCCATAAATTTACTTGCAGAATTTTTGCTCTTCTCGTATTCAGTGAGCTTCACTTCCAATTCCTTAAGCTCTGCATCAAGCTCTGCTTTTTCCTTGGAATACTGTTTATCTAAAACCTCATATCTGCTATCCGGCAGTTTTCCAAGAATGTTGTCCTCATAAATACGACAGATTAACTTCTCAAGCTCCTCACAGCGATTTCTAGCCACCGTAATTCTCGCCCTAACCCTTTTTACCTCTGCATCCTCTTGCGTTGATTGTGCGGTTGCTATGGTTTCCAAAAATTCATTACGGTCATACTTGGCATATTCAAAGATTGCCTTGAGCATATCCCCTATCAGCTCCAACACCACCGACTCGTTAATTCTATGCTGGGTATTGCATAATGTACCAACCGGCACCTTGCTATAAGCGGAACATGTATATTGTGGTATTCTCTTGCCATTGCTTGTCCGATGCACATACATTTTCGCTCCACAATCAGCACAACGCATGAGTCCGGTAAGAACATGATGCTCTCCCCATCCGTCCGGATATCTCCTGACATTTGCTCGTAACTTCTGCACTGTATCAAAGGTTTGCTGGTCAATAATCGGCTCCTGCGTATTCTCAAATATTACCCAATTATCTTCCGATACATAATGGCTCTTTTTATCCTTAAAGTGCTTCTGCGTTTTGAAATTCACAGTGTGACCTAAGTATTCTCTTTTCTTCAATATCCCAACTACTGTAGAAGAACCCCATCCATAAGGGTCTTTAAAAGTCTTATGCCTATTGTTCCCTTGCCCAAAGCGTGCCATATGCACTGCCGGTATTTCTACTTTCTTCTCCTGCAAAAGAGTAGCTATCTGATAAGGACCCAGCCCATCAATAGTCCATTTGAATATCTGCCTCACGATTTCAGCAGCTTCTTCATCCACAATCCAATGATTTCCGTCATTTTCATCTTTCAGATATCCGTATGGTGTAACACTAGCCACATGCTTTCCGGATTTTCCCTTGGACTTGAATGTGGATTTTATCTTTTTGCTGATATCCTTGGCATACATTTCATTCATAACATCCCTGAATACAAGGAAATCGTCATCTCCATTGTAACTGTCATGGTTATCATTAATTGCAATCAGACGGACTCCCTTTTTACGGAAGAACTCTCTGAGCTGACCTACAACAAGATAATCTCGTCCTAATCGACTCATATCCTTCAGGATAATGGTTTCCACCTCTCCATCTTCCACAAGCTCCATCATAGCCTTAAAGGACGGTCTTTCAAAGGTTGTACCGGATATACCATCATCAGTGAAGTGCCTGAACCTAGTCCACCCTTTTTCTCTGCAATAATCTTCTAGCAACTTCTTTTGATTTGATATACTGTACGACTCTCCAAGGTTCTCATCCTCTCGGCTTAATCGCTCGTATAATACAATAATCTTTTCACTACTCATGTTCTGCTCCTTTCCTCTGTATTTGAGCCAAAAATAATAAGCTCAAAGAGAACTTTTAATCTAAGGTACTAAAAATACTCTTTCAACTTACTACACCGGCAGCCAGTTTATATTTCTTATACTGCCTGACAGCAAAATGCTCCGGGTTGTCTGCCTCCAATTCCTCAAACAACTCATCTACAGCATTTTTGAACGATTCATCATCCTCACGGGTTTCAGACGCATTGATGAATTCCAGCAGCGTGGAGAAGTTCTGCTCCTCCTCCGGGGCCTCATACCAAATATAGCCGATGAGCGCCGTATACAGCAGCCGCTCTGCCTTGATCCAGAAATCCTCGGAAGATTTTTCACCCTCCCCCTTGGTGTTGGCAATGATGGTGTTGACCAGTTTGAGAATATCCTTCTCACTGCGGATATAGTGGAAGGGGTTATAGTGCATGGATTTACGGAAGTTGATGGTATTCAGGACTTTTACCACATACCCCTCATTGACCAGCATTTTCCCGCACTCGATGATGATGGTGCCTTTCGGGTCCGTGACCACATAGGACACGTTTTTCGGCATCTGCATCAAATTCGGCTTCACATAGAAGCGCGTCTTGCCGGAACCGGAACCACCGATCACAATCACGTTTTTGTTCCTGGCGTATTTCGGATTCTTCGGGCGGCTGCTCATGGTCAGTCGTTCCGTCTGGGTCAGGATGATGTTATTCTCAAACACTGGGGCAATGTACGGCTCAATGTCCTTCGGCCCGCCCCATCGGGCGGAGCCGTATTCCTCACCGGGACGGTATTTTTTGGCGTTTTTATGCCGGAAGTAAAGGATCGCATAAAATGCGGCTGCGGCGATCACGCCGGCTCCCATGTCCATCAGGTGGATACTGGGTAGCGGATTTTGGAACGCCAGGCCAAAGTTCTGAAGCAGAACCATCAGCCGGGTAATAGCAGAATCCCCTGTACAGTGACGGTACAGCCATGCGCTTTTGTCGATCAGATAGAACACAATCGCAAATGGGATAAGTTTGGGAAGCAGCTTTTTGACCTGAACGCCCTGTAACTTTTCCCGGACAGCGGATGCCAGTTTCTGCCCCCAGGCGCTGCCCCCGGTCTGGTTGGAGGGTGCTTTTTTACGCGGCTTGCGAGCCGGCATAGCCCCCCGCCTGATTTTCCTGCTCATCGTTCCTGTCCCCTCTCTTTCTTGTGAGATTTTTCGCGTTCACGGTGCTTCGCGACGCGGTCTTTGGCAATCTGAAGTTTCTTGCGGATGGACATCTTCGGCTTTTTCTCCTTTTCCGCCGAGATGCCCGCATACTCCTTAAAGGCAGCGGTCATAACATCCACATCCCTGGCGCGGAAAAAGACCAGATACCGGGGCGGGGATGTGAAACTGTCTTTTTTCAGGCTGTAGTCAACGCCGTATTTTCGGGCCACGCGCTCAAAGGATTTGATATTGTTGTCCGTAATCTCAATGTTGGTAAGCTGACTTCCCTCCTTCATCATCTGTTTCAGGCTCTGCTTGCCCCGCCGGGTGACCGAGCTGCACCGTCTGATCGACGATTTCTGCTGATTCATTTCCGAAACCAGCTTTTTAAGCACCGCCTTCAGAACGCCCTCTGTAACCTTTGCCCCCTTGATACAAAGAGAGATGGTTTTTTCCGTGGTTTCCTCCTGCATTTGGTTTATCACCTCCTCGTTCCGGGAATTTTTCCTGTTTACCTGAATAAAAGCTGCAAACTCATGATATGACCTTGACTACTATTCCTCTCTTCTGCCGTAGAGATCATGGTTGACAAGGGCGCTGTAATAGCTGCTGATGGTAACCGGCGCATTGTACAGGGTAGCCAGTAAGTAGCGTTTGATGTTTTTGATCGCCGTGGTGTTTGATTTGAGACAATCTAAAACGTACTCAATATGGTCGCTGGTCAATTTCATCAGACGGCTTTTTACCACTTCAGCGGGCTTGTCCTCGCCGCAGACATGAAGATACTGTCGCTTGGAGCAGACCGTCTCCACAAGCAGCTCCAGAATTTCGTTGAGCACCTCTCCATCATATGGGTGGTTGGCCAACAGAACATCAAACTCCAACTGATCCAAAAAATAATCCCGATACTGTTTGTACTCATCCAATCCATCATATCCATCGTCGCCTTCCGGCGGATAGATAGGATTGATCTTGTTAAACTCAGTATTATTTATATTAGTCTTATTAGAGTGTCGTTCTGACATATCTAGAGATGTCGTTTTAACACTTTTAGAAGTGTCATTTTGACACTTCTGGAAATGTCGGTTCTGGAGCAGTGTTGAAAAGTTCTTCACATAGATGCGCGTCGGTTTGCCCTGTCCCTGGCGTTTGCGCTCAATCAGGCCATATTCACTGTCCAGTTCATTGAGCAGCTTCACCGCCTTCTTGTTGCCGCAGTTCAAATCTTCCATAATGCTGTCCACCGTGTAGTAGATAAACACACGGTTTTCCTCATCCACCCAGCCATTCCTGGCCGAGAGGGCAAGCCTGTCCAGCATCAGGCCATACAGGAGTTTGGCTTCCAGGGAGATTTCGCACAACGCTGGCTCTGTAAAGAAAGCCTTCGGGATGCGGTAAAACGCAAACTGCTCTGCACCTGCGCCATAGAAATAGGGCAAATCCGGCAGTTTTCTTACGCGATCCATTTTATCGCCAAAATTCCATGTTACTCATAATCCTGGTCCTCCCTCTTTTTTCTGCCCTGCATGATCTGTTTCATCTGGCCGTCCGCCAGTGTCGCAGCGCGGACACAGCAAAACATGACCAACACCAGCAGCAGAACCGCCAGGCCGATCATCCATTTCAGCATATCGCTCACATCCCTTCCTTTGATTTTGTGTCATAGCAGTCTCCGGCAGGCACTTCCGCCGGAATGACAACGGCACATTCATATGGCGGGGCCGGCAAAATGAACCGCCCCGCCACATGGTATCTACTGTTGTCAGTAGTTAACATTTGAGTGTTTGCCTGTGCTCATCCCAGACCCGTTCCTATCCCGATTCCCGCGACGTATTTTCCTGGCAAGACACGCAGAATGCACATTCAGTGCCAGGTATCTATCTGGGCAGGCTATTCAGTTGTCAAGGTACTGTGAAGGGAATGGCTTAACGCCTTTCCCTTCACTTCTCGGATTCTTTAATGGAGTTTTTCAAGCTATCTGCGTCAGATAATTTGAAAACTTGCAAAAGAGCTTTTAGACGCCTATATCCGCTGCCAAATGAAAAAAAGCCGCCTGCAAGTGATGATTTCACTCACAGGCGGCAAGCTGGATAAAAGAATATCAGGCTTTCTGCATCCCGTACTTTTCACTGAGGTAACTGGTCAGGCAGTTCTCAAGCGAGCATACCCCGGCAAACGTACAGGTAACGGTAAAGCTGTGATCCAGGTAGCGGTAGGGATTACCGATCTGGCTGAGATAGGATTTGACCCGCTCCTCATAGGGCAGGCTCGGATCGACCTGGATGCTACTGGTGTCCACCAGTTTTTCCGCATTCGCAGGCTTCATGTTGTTAGTCATCCTCCTCACCCCACTTCCTGGCGCAGCGGTTATAGACCCCACGCGGGATGCCAACTGCGTTGATTCCTTCTCTCCGGCGCACACGGGTGATGGCTTTCTTAATCATGTCGCTGACCGCCTGGTAGGAAACGCCAAGTTCGGACGCGATGTCCTTCGTGCCTCTCTGCTCGATAAAATAGAGGATGATTACATGCCGCTGCTTCGGCGTCATGTGACCAAGGAACTTCTTAACCTGCCTCACATCCTCCCGCTCGATCAGGTCGGTCAGACCGTCCCAGGTGAAATCGCCCATATTGCTGCAACGGTCAGCATATAGGCCATCCAGCGAAATCTGGTGGTGACGCTGTTTCCGTTCATAGTTGGCGTTCAGGCGATCTTCTGCTTCCAGATACAGGCGGGTATACCAGTTTTCGTTCTCGAAAACATCTTGAGCCACAGTTTCTTCATTTTCTTCCAATGCACCCCAGTATGTATAGCCGCCACAGTCATGGAGCCGGAACACGGTTGATTCCCGACCTCTGCGGCAAGCCACATACCCGTTCTGATAAACCGTGATCAGCATATCCGAAATCATCTCCCGGACAAGGATTCTTGCATCGGATTCCTCCAACTGCCGGATGCCCGGCACAGCAGCCTTCTTGCTGGGTACATTCTCTACCATAGACTTCAGATTTTTCAGTGTAAGCATAAAAGACCATCCTTCCTGCCTTGCGGCACGGGCGGCCTGGTGCTTACGTTGATCGCAAACGAAGAAAGGCAGCAAGAATGATCTCAGGCGCGCCCGTTTTTTTTAACGGGAGCCTAAGAACTCCTCTTGCTGCCTTATGCCAGCGGTGTTTTTCTCTATGTAAAGAGATGCGCTGTTCGTATTTGTAAAATGACTTGTCCGATGTTGCTCCAAACGGAGCCTTAAATCATCATAGGAACCATCCCCCTTCACATCTCAGACGTTTTCTGCTGCTTTAACAAGCTGGTCTAGAAACAAACTCTTGTTATCTCAATTATAGCTGGGCTTACTTGGGAAGTCTCCAAGCGACGGGCACAATCACGTCTCCAAGATGCACAATTATTTTTTTGTTTCTTAAAGGCTAATATTTGCAATGCAAATCTATCTTTACGTAACTCAAAGACGCGTGTATAATAAGATAAAGGAGTGATGGCTCATGCAAAAATCTAATAAGCACGAACAAATCCAAGCGATTAAACAACGCCTGAATGATGCTCTTAACCGGTCAAAGCTCAATATAAATCAACTAACTGACGCAATTAACGAATCCAATGACATTGAGGTAAACTATGGTACAGTCCGTAATGTTCTAGATCAAAGTAAAGATGCAATCGATTTAACTACCGTAATTGCTATCTGCCGATATCTTCACTTAGATACCGCCATGATACTATCCCGTCCAGGAACCAAGGATACAACATACCAAAGCAACGGAAACTTTCTTGCTTCTGGCAATTTCACTGTTCTTGATGATCCAAAATATTTTGGAGAATTTCACGGCTTCTTTTATTCGCCAAACCATAAAAGCCCTGAACTAATACGCTTTGATCTGGAAATCGCCCAAAAGAACGCTCAAGCAACAGCTACTATGCACTACCACGGACGACCTACTTCTGTCGAAGGCAAACCTTATACTGATCCACGCGTCTTGTATGGAACTCCCTATGTTGACGCACGACATTCAACAATCTTTTTGCTACTTACAAATGAAACGGGTGATTTCTATTTTTTATATTTCAATTGGCAACACTTTCGCTCACATGGACTCTATTTCCGCAGGGGGATTGCTCTAACTCCTTCATCGCTTCGAGACAATCCAGTATTATTCATGAATTTTGTTCTATTTGCACTTCCTATAGATGAGGCAGATACTTCATATGTCTCTGGCCTCTTAGCCGAAGTGTCGCCTTCCTTCTGCATATCCCAAGAAAAAGTCAATCAACTTCGTTCCAAGGAGCCCTTAATCGAATCTTTCTTTCAGGCATTTGGTTACATACTGGAACATGAGAAACAACCAATGTATACCATTAATGAAACACAGATTCTCAGCACATCTAATCCTCACATGGATGAAGTGGACGTGATTAAAGCAATGCTCCTACTAAAGGACGCTTCTCTTTCCCCAAAACGGATTGCATACGAAGATGTTGAAGCGTATGCCGCATTTAGCAAGAATTTTCTTCAAAAAGCTAAAAGGAAAGATTAAATAAAAAGCCGGAGCAGATAGAAAGTAACCGCCCTATAATCGCCCGTCCCGACAGACCCAGCTACCATCCAGGCAGACCATGTTGAGCATTTCAGAGACAAAAAGAGCTGCCGCAGCAAGTGCGGCAGTGAACTGACCCAGATTGTGCAGACAGTACAAAAAGAGCCCCTGGTGCAGGAATATTCGGTTTTAGCAGGAGTGGCGCAGCGAGAGCGGCGGCACTCCTGTTTTGCTTTGGATGCGCTCATGGTTGTAAAAGTGGATATAGCGGTCAATCATCTCGTCGGCTTCAAAGAAGGTCGCCGGTTTGTGGCGGTAGATACACTCCGTTTTGAGGATGGAGAAGAAATTTTCCGCCATAGCGTTGTCATACGAGTTCCCACGTCTTGACATCGAAGGCGTAATGCCGTATTGTTGAGTCAGCTTGAAATATGCTTGCGAGGTGTATTGAAAGCCTTGGTCGCTGTGGAGCTGCAACTCTGCGGCGACCTTCTTCTTTTCGTTGCGTACTGCCTGGCGGATGGTGTCCAGCACCAGGTTCACCGTTTGCTGTGTCGCAGTTTTGTAGGCCACAATGCTGTTGTCATACAGATCCCGGATCATGGACAGGTACAATACCCCCTGCTTCGTCTGAATATAAGAAATGTCAGTTACCCATTTGCAGTTGGGAGCCGCGGCTTGGAAATTTCGCTTGAGTAGATTTTGGTATTTATGTACGTGCTGGCCCATCTGCTGCCACTTTCTGCGGCGACGAATCTCTGCCAACAGGCCGTATTTCTTCATGACACGCAAAATGGTCTTGGGGTTGTGGTAAATCTCTTTGCTGCCTTTCAGCCACTGCCACATCCGTCGGTAGCCGTAGGTATGAAAACATTTTGCCTGCTGCTGTCGGATCGTTTCGGCAAGAGCAGCATCCTTTTCTGGCCGGTTCATCCGCTTTACAAAGCTGTAATAGCCGCTTCTCGATACTGAAAAGAATTTGCACATTACAACAATGGGATACTCTTTCCTGTGGCGGTAAATCACTGCATACTTTGCCTTTGCTCTCACTTCCTTCCTGTGGATCGCAGAAAATCCCGCAGCAGCTTATTTTCCATGCGCAGCCGCTGAATCTCGTAAGCCTGCTCTGCAACAATGTCCCTTGGCGAAGCAGCTTTTCTCTGCCGTCCTTTGGGCCGTATCGTGATTCCGGCTTCTCGCTTCCGTTGTTTGGCACGTTCCCGTTTCACAAGGCTTTTTACGACATACTTATCCCGAAAGCCAAAATACTCCGCTACTTCTCTCTGCGTTTTTCCCGATCCAAGCATAGCTTCGATTTCAGGCAACAATTCCTGCACATGTGTGTAATTCCTTTTTCCCATAGTAATACCCCCTGATGTAGTATTTCCATTTTCCTACATCAGGGGGTACTTTGTCTATTGTCCGTTTTTACTGGACCTGTTCACAGCTCGGAGTTCCAGGGGTGTTGTTAAACGATTTTGGTTATTCAGGTCAAGTGAGGATTCTTTCTTCCAAGTAGTTTCTCTGTATGTAGTTGGAAAAGATCTCTATGAACTGCACAGCAGACGGGCGATTGTCCAGTGGGTATCCTGCAATCTGTACCAGTCTGGCAGGATCGTTTTTCCATGCAATGTCAGACAGCTGCAAAAATCGCCATCCCAGCCCCATCTGCACGCAGTTTTAGCACCACCTTGCCGGAGTTTTAGCCCCACTTTCACGCACTGAAGCCCCAAAGCCTTATAATTGGTTTAGCACAGCCAAGCTGTGACTAAATCAATTGGAGGTTTCGTAATGACAAATTATCGGGAGATCTTGCGGTTAAGCAGTCTTCAGTACAGCCAGCGAACCATTGAATCAATGGCACACTGTTCCAGACATACGGTGCGAGATGTACTGCAGGCAGCAAAGGAACAAGGCATATCCTGGCCCCTCTCCGACGATGTCGCCAATGCCGATCTGGAACAGCTTCTCTTTCCGAACAGGCACAAAGCATCCAGTCAATATGCTGAGCCCGACTATCCGTACATCCACCGCGAACTGGCCCGGTCGGGCGTGACCCTGACGCTGCTGTGGGAAGAATACTGTGCGAGGTGTCAGGAGGCGGGCCAAAGGCCGTACATGAGTACTCAGTTTGGCGAACGGTACCGCCGCTGGGCGCGCATAACAAAAGCGACCATGCGCATCCAGCACAAGCCTGGAGATGCCATGCAGGTAGATTGGGCTGGAGACACCATTCCCATCCAGGACCCGGTCACAGGCGAACAAAGGGCAGCCTATTTGTTTGTTGCCGTTCTGCCCTGCAGCTACTACACCTATGCGGAAGCCTGCGACGACATGAAAACCGAGAACTGGCTGAACTGCCATGTCCACGCTTTTGACTTCTTCGGCGGTGTTGCACGGCTGCTGATCCCTGACAACTGCAAAACGGCCACGCTGTCCAACACCCGGTACGATGTGATTCTGAACCGCAGTTACCAGGAACTGGCTGAGCATTACGGTACCGCAATCGTACCGGCACGTGTCCGCAAGCCGAAGGACAAGAGTCCGGCGGAGGCATCCGTCCGCTTTGCCGAAACATGGATCGTGGCCGCTCTACGCGACCGCAAATTCTTTTCTTTGCGGGAATTGAATGAGGCAGTTGCTGAAAAGCTGGATGAGTTGAACAGCCGCCCGTTCAAGCAGATGGCTGGCTGCCGCCGAAGTGCCTATCTGGAAGAAGAGAAGCCCTATATGCTGCCGCTGCCGGTCAGTGCGTTTGAACCGGCCGTCTGGTCGGTTGCCAAGGTCGCCAACGACTATCTTGTTACGGATGGCAGGAACAAGTATTCTGTTCCCTATAACTTGATTGGCGAGCGCGTGGACATCCGCGTGACTAAAACAACGGTAGAGGTATTCTACCACGGCAACCGCGTAGCCAGTCACCGCCGGTTGCAGACTCGGCAGCGGGATCCGCTGGTGAAGCGCGAGCATATGCCGCCGGAACGCCAGAAATATCTCACCTACAACGCCGACGAGTTCAGCCGCTGGGCGATGTCGGTCGGTCCTATGACCGAGAAGGTAGCCGAACACTTCCTGAAGTCCGGTAAGGCCGCCGAGCAGGGCTACAAGGCCTGCGCTGGTCTGACCAAACTGGAACAGCGGTACGGCAAACAGCGGCTGGAGGCAGCCTGCTATTCGGGTCGGGAGAAACTAACCTTCAAGTGTCGGGCGTTCGAGACCAAATTTAGTCGGAAAAGATAAAGCCACTACCGATGCTCTTTTAAATCCTGTACACTGGAAAGTGCCAACAACCCAGAGGAAAGGAATAGCGATGAAAGAGCAAAATGGTAATGGCTTTGCACCAAGTATAGCACAAGCCATAGAAGAAATGAAGGCGTTCCAGGGAGACTCCTTTTCCCTGGAACGTATCAACTTGGCCGAATTAGAACGACGAACCGGCGTATCTCGTAGCAGACTGCGCAGACTCAAGAAAAACAGCTTCCAAGATTTGCCTCGGAGCACCAAAGGCAGTAAACATACGGTCACAAAACTCAGCGGTTATACCGGCCTGTTGGACAGTTTGTTGCGCCAAGGAGTCAAGAACTCCTCTGTAGTGTTGGAGCGTTTGCGACAGGCCGGTTTTGAAGGCGGGGCAACCATTGTAAAAGAGTATATCGCCGCCCACAAACACCTTATTCCAGCCAAGCGCCAGTTGGTTGCGGCGCAGGGAAACCGTGGCCGCCGGTACGTCACAAAGCCCGGTGAAGCTTACCAGATGGATTGGGGATTCACTGATGTTCTGGATTACAATGGGCAAACCTACCGAGTTGCCTGCTTTGCTATGATTTGCCACCATTGCGGACAGCGGTATATTGAGCTCTTCCCCAATGCCCGGCAGGAAAACCTGTTTATTGGGATGATCCACGCTTTCCAGTACATGGGGGTTCCGCGTTTTGTGTTAACCGACAACATGAAGAGCGTTGTACTGCACCGAGATCTGGATGGCCATCCAGTCTGGCAGAAAGACTACGAAGCCTTTATGCAGACCCTTACCTTCGAGACAAAACTTTGCAAGCCACGGCATCCCTTCACCAAGGGAAAAGTGGAGCGATTGGTGCGTTTTGTGAAGGACAATTTCCTGGCTGACCGGGTGTTCTGCGATCTTACAGACCTCAACTGGCAGGCGCTGGAATGGTGCAACAAACAGAACGGAACCTACCGCCGCACTGTGGATGGTGCGCCTCAAAAGATTCACGAAACCATATGTGGAGAACAATTGCGCATGGTTCCGGAGGATGCCGTCCGTTTCTATCTCTGTCCGGAAAGAAAAATATCCTTTGACGGCTTTGTAAATTACGAGGGTCGGCGTTTCGGAGTACCTTACAGCTATCCTGGCGCAACAGCCAGAGTGGAGCGCAACGGTGATTTATTACGTATCTATTCTGCTGACCTGAAAGTGCTGCTGGTTACACATACCGTTACCTGGAGCCGAACGGACAGTTTCTGCAACGGACAGTACGAACCCTTGGCACAGCCTGAAGAGTTTCCTACAGCACCCGTGCAAACACAGATTTTACAGCTTCCAAAATCCTCGCAGGATCTCTCCTTTGCCAAATTTGATTTTGACAAGGAGGACCAGGTATGAAGGAAACAATCTTTGAGCAGGTGGCAACCGCTGCCTCTGTTTTAAAGCTGGATCTTTCCGCAGAGGAATTTGCGCTGTTCGCGGAAGACCAGGAATTCTCAGAGACTGGATTAGAAGCCGTGCAAATGCTCTTTTCCTATCTCAGCGAAAAGAAGCAGCAGACCACTATCCAGACTTTGTTGAAACTGAGCCGCCTTCCTACAAAGGTGCCTAAAACCTTTGAGAACTTTGATTTCTCACTGCTCAAGGGGAAAGATGTGGAGCGTCTGAAGGTTCTGGCGTCCTTGAATGCCATCTACTCTCACCGAAACCTAGCCTTTATTGGTCCGGCAGGTACAGGTAAAACACATCTGGCACAGGCTTTCGGCTACGCCTGCTGCCAGCACGGATTGAAGACCTATTTCATTAAGGCATCTGAACTCCGGGACCGATTCACGGCAGCCAGACGTTCCGGAAAGACCGATTCCTGCCTCAACGGTCTTGTGCGCCCCTCTTGCCTGATTATTGACGAGATTGGCCACTGTGCCTTTGACAAAGAGAATACCCGGCTGTTCTTTGACCTGATTGACCGGCGATACAACAAAGAAGGCAGTTTCAATATGATCTTCACCAGCAACAAGAACCCGGCTCTCTGGCGCGAGGATTTTGAGGAAGACGCTACCTTGCTGTGTACGCTGGACCGCATCTTTGACGATGCTACTGTGTTTAAGCTGCGTGGTGAAAGTTTCCGGGGAAAGAAACTGGAGACCGTTTCTTTGCAAACAGGCAAGATACCTGCGGTTGAGCCGGTAGTGGCGCAGGAATAACCAATTTATGAGTGCTGGGTTGTTGGCACTCTTTTTATTTATTCTGCTGGCTCCGACTTTTCCGACAAAAATTGGTTAAATACTCCCGACAAAATATGGTCGCGATCTCCCGACGCCAACACTGCGGCAAAACTCTGGGATAAGGTACAATAAGTTTCGCAAATTGAAAAGTAGTTAAAAAGAGACATGGTTTGCAGCCCTCTGGTAGAATGAAGTCACGACACACCATTCTGAAAGGAGACAACAAACCATGTCCGAAAAGATTGTACAGCTTAACGAGGAAGTAATCAAGGGTCAAATCAAAGAACTGGTACGAGGCAGCGTAGAGGAAACCCTCAACGAACTGCTGGAGGCCGAGGCGGAGAAGCTGACCCAGGCGGCCCGGTACGAGCGCAATGAGCAGCGTCAGGGCTATCGCAGCGGCCACTACAACCGTAACCTCACCACCACTTCCGGGGACGTCACTCTCAAGGTTCCCAAACTCAAGGGAATCTCTTTTGAAACCGCCATCATTGAGCGGTATCGCCGCCGGGAGAGCAGCGTGGAAGAAGCCCTCATTGAGATGTACCTGGCAGGCGTATCCGTTCGGCGTGTGGAGGATATTACCGAGGCCCTCTGGGGTAGCAAAGTCTCTCCCTCCACTATAAGTGAGTTAAACAAGAAAGCGTATGTCCACATCGAGGATTGGCGGAACCGTCCTCTGCAAGGCGGACGATATCCGTATGTCTATGTGGATGGGATCTATCTGCGCCGTAACTGGGGCGGCGAATTTGAAAACGTAGCCATTCTTGTGGCAATTGCGGTCAATGAGGACGGATACCGTGAGGTTCTGGGTGCCGCCGAGGGCATGAAGGAGGACAAGTCCAGCTGGGTCAGCTTCTTCCAGTGGCTGCGTGGCCGAGGTCTGGACGGTGTGAAACTCATTGTTGGAGACAAGTGCCTTGGTATGCTGGAGGCCGTGGGAGAAGTATTCCCCGAAGCCAAGTACCAGCGCTGTACCGTCCACTTTTACCGCAATGTATTCTCGGTCACGCCTCGCTCCAAGGTGAAGCTGGTGGCAAAGATGCTCAAGGCGGTCCACGCCCAGGAAAGCAAGAAAGCAGCCCGGGAAAAGGCCAAAGCTGTGGTGGAAGAACTGCGCTCCATGAAACTGAAAGAGGCGGCCAAGAAGGTAGAGGATGGCATTGAGGAGACGCTGACCTACTGCGATTTTCCCAGCGAGCACTGGACTCGCATCCGTACCAATAACGTTATTGAACGACTCAACCGGGAGATCCGCCGCCGTACCCGTGTGGTGGGCAGTTTCCCGGACGGCAATTCCGCCCTTATGCTGGTCTGTGCCCGGCTGCGCCATGTGGCCGGCACCCAGTGGGGCAACAAGAAGTACATGAACATGAAGCACCTGGAGGCAGCCCTTGAAGATGCCTCCATTGCTGGCTGACTTCACTCATGCCAGACCCTGCAAACCATTTTGCGAAAAATACTTGACACTACCGGGCACAGGCGATGTAAGTCTTGCCGTTGCCAGAGGTTCCCTTGAGGATAATGTGGTGGTCTTCGTCAATGTACTGGCAGGTGGCAAACCGCAGCATCTGTGCCTTGTCCAGCTTTCGGTCCTCGTGGTATTCAATGCCTTCTACAGTGGCAGACGGCACGGCGAAGCGTGGATTGCGGATAAACCGGTTCAGTTTGTTGCTCTGGCGTCGGTTCCATTCCGCATTTACCAGCAAGCCCAGGCGCTCCTCGAAGCCCAGTTCATTGAACGTGGGGTCTTTCAACTGGTTGGCGAACTCCGCTGCCATAGCGGTCATCTTCATTGCCGTGAGCATATCCATCGTTGCCTGGTTCAGCATCAGCGGTCACCTCCCTTCCGGAAGTAGGCCGCGCCGCGGGTAATGCCGTAGCTATTGGCTTTGGACTGCGACAGTTGGCTCTCGGCCTTGTCCGGCTTGTCCAGGTCATTTTTCAGAATGCTGGCAATGGTGCGCAGCGAGGGCGTGGTGCTGTACGCCAGAGTTTGGTAGTGTCAAGTATTTTTCGCAAAATGGTTTGCAGGGTCTGGCATGAGTGAAGTCAGCCAGCAATGGAGGCATCTTCAAGGGCTGCCTCCAGGTGCTTCATGTTCATGTACTTCTTGTTGCCCCACTGGGTGCCGGCCACATGGCGCAGCCGGGCACAGACCAGCATAAGGGCGGAATTGCCGTCCGGGAAACTGCCCACCACACGGGTACGGCGGCGGATCTCCCGGTTGAGTCGTTCAATAACGTTATTGGTACGGATGCGAGTCCAGTGCTCGCTGGGAAAATCGCAGTAGGTCAGCGTCTCCTCAGGTAGTGTCAAGTATTTTTCGCAAAATGGTTTGCAGGGTCTGGCATGAGTGAAGTCAGCCAGCAATGGAGGCATCTTCAAGGGCTGCCTCCAGGTGCTTCATGTTCATGTACTTCTTGTTGCCCCACTGGGTGCCGGCCACATGGCGCAGCCGGGCACAGACCAGCATAAGGGCGGAATTGCCGTCCGGGAAACTGCCCACCACACGGGTACGGCGGCGGATCTCCCGGTTGAGTCGTTCAATAACGTTATTGGTACGGATGCGAGTCCAGTGCTCGCTGGGAAAATCGCAGTAGGTCAGCGTCTCCTCAATGCCATCCTCTACCTTCTTGGCCGCCTCTTTCAGTTTCATGGAGCGCAGTTCTTCCACCACAGCTTTGGCCTTTTCCCGGGCTGCTTTCTTGCTTTCCTGGGCGTGGACCGCCTTGAGCATCTTTGCCACCAGCTTCACCTTGGAGCGAGGCGTGACCGAGAATACATTGCGGTAAAAGTGGACGGTACAGCGCTGGTACTTGGCTTCGGGGAATACTTCTCCCACGGCCTCCAGCATACCAAGGCACTTGTCTCCAACAATGAGTTTCACACCGTCCAGACCTCGGCCACGCAGCCACTGGAAGAAGCTGACCCAGCTGGACTTGTCCTCCTTCATGCCCTCGGCGGCACCCAGAACCTCACGGTATCCGTCCTCATTGACCGCAATTGCCACAAGAATGGCTACGTTTTCAAATTCGCCGCCCCAGTTACGGCGCAGATAGATCCCATCCACATAGACATACGGATATCGTCCGCCTTGCAGAGGACGGTTCCGCCAATCCTCGATGTGGACATACGCTTTCTTGTTTAACTCACTTATAGTGGAGGGAGAGACTTTGCTACCCCAGAGGGCCTCGGTAATATCCTCCACACGCCGAACGGATACGCCTGCCAGGTACATCTCAATGAGGGCTTCTTCCACGCTGCTCTCCCGGCGGCGATACCGCTCAATGATGGCGGTTTCAAAAGAGATTCCCTTGAGTTTGGGAACCTTGAGAGTGACGTCCCCGGAAGTGGTGGTGAGGTTACGGTTGTAGTGGCCGCTGCGATAGCCCTGACGCTGCTCATTGCGCTCGTACCGGGCCGCCTGGGTCAGCTTCTCCGCCTCGGCCTCCAGCAGTTCGTTGAGGGTTTCCTCTACGCTGCCTCGTACCAGTTCTTTGATTTGACCCTTGATTACTTCCTCGTTAAGCTGTACAATCTTTTCGGACATGGTTTGTTGTCTCCTTTCAGAATGGTGTGTCGTGACTTCATTCTACCAGAGGGCTGCAAACCATGTCTCTTTTTAACTACTTTTCAATTTGCGAAACTTATTGTACCTTATCTTCCTGGGCGTGGACCGCCTTGAGCATCTTTGCCACCAGCTTCACCTTGGAGCGAGGCGTGACCGAGAATACATTGCGGTAAAAGTGGACGGTACAGCGCTGGTACTTGGCTTCGGGGAATACTTCTCCCACGGCCTCCAGCATACCAAGGCACTTGTCTCCAACAATGAGTTTCACACCGTCCAGACCTCGGCCACGCAGCCACTGGAAGAAGCTGACCCAGCTGGACTTGTCCTCCTTCATGCCCTCGGCGGCACCCAGAACCTCACGGTATCCGTCCTCATTGACCGCAATTGCCACAAGAATGGCTACGTTTTCAAATTCGCCGCCCCAGTTACGGCGCAGATAGATCCCATCCACATAGACATACGGATATCGTCCGCCTTGCAGAGGACGGTTCCGCCAATCCTCGATGTGGACATACGCTTTCTTGTTTAACTCACTTATAGTGGAGGGAGAGACTTTGCTACCCCAGAGGGCCTCGGTAATATCCTCCACACGCCGAACGGATACGCCTGCCAGGTACATCTCAATGAGGGCTTCTTCCACGCTGCTCTCCCGGCGGCGATACCGCTCAATGATGGCGGTTTCAAAAGAGATTCCCTTGAGTTTGGGAACCTTGAGAGTGACGTCCCCGGAAGTGGTGGTGAGGTTACGGTTGTAGTGGCCGCTGCGATAGCCCTGACGCTGCTCATTGCGCTCGTACCGGGCCGCCTGGGTCAGCTTCTCCGCCTCGGCCTCCAGCAGTTCGTTGAGGGTTTCCTCTACGCTGCCTCGTACCAGTTCTTTGATTTGACCCTTGATTACTTCCTCGTTAAGCTGTACAATCTTTTCGGACATGGTTTGTTGTCTCCTTTCAGAATGGTGTGTCGTGACTTCATTCTACCAGAGGGCTGCAAACCATGTCTCTTTTTAACTACTTTTCAATTTGCGAAACTTATTGTACCTTATCTTTCTAAATTTTCTAAACAATATCGGTAGCAAGACACCAAACGGAATAAACATAATAATGTTTTCAACAAACATAGCGTGCATATGAAAGGTATGTCCCCATGTTTCAAACAAGACCAAGCTAATAGCCTTTCTGCTCCCAGGTTCCCTGCATAAGAAAGCTATGCGAAAAATAACGAGAATGTACGCTAAGAAAAAGGCAAATGAAATTCTATGTTTTATTGTGCTCTTCTTTCCACATAACCAGCTAACAGCAAATACAATGCATCCACTGAAGAAGATGGTTGGAATCAAGTATGACACGGGTTGTCTGAAATCTTGAATTAATGATTTTATGTACCACTTGATTACCAATCACCTCTTTCTATTAACTCATCTTTTCTTACCAACCATCCACGGAGCAATGCGCACAACAACCTCATAAGCCACGCTGCAAATTATCATCGTAGCCACAACAACAATCATCGCAAGCAGAAAGTCCTCTCTCACGGCATCTGTTCCCTTGTGCAACGGAATTGATACAATCTTAACTACAATCCGATATACAGGACCGTGAATGCAAAGAACAATCAGAGAGATTCTACCGAAATACTGCAGAATTCTATTTTCGTTGATGAACAGAGAAATCAGAATCATAGAAGCCACGCCAATAAGTGCCGTCACAAACCACATGATTCCCGTGGTTAAGTTGTGGAGGGACAAGAAGAAATTTAAGATAATCAAAACTACAGCAGCCATTCCTGTTCTTATCTTTCTGTCCACAATTCTTGTTTCTCTCCCCGCCAAGAGAACACCTACAGCATAAAATCCTATGTACTTGAACACACGGTTAAATCCCCAAGGAAGTTCTGGCATCGGAAGAACCACATAAACCAAGCTCATCAGAACAACTGCAATATAAGCAAATTTTCTTCCGCCCAGATTGACCAGTATATTGAAAAGAGCTACCGTTACAAAAAAACACGGCAAAAACCACAGATGAACGTTGAAGTCCAAATTGTCATAGCAACCCGAAAATAGTCCTAGGAGAGAATCCATGAAGCTCATATCCGAATCCCGGAATCTTCTCTCTATCACTTGCCAATATAAAAGTACTAGCAAACCGAACGAGAAATACGGAACAACTATGGTCTGGATTCTCCTCTTTATGTCTGTTAAAACTGATTTTTCTTTATACACCCAACCTGCTGCCAAAAAGAAAAGTGGCATATGGAAGGAATACAGCCAGTTAAAAACGGTTCGATTAGAATAGATATGTCCTATTGCAACAAGAACAATACCTATACCTTTTAGTACATCAAGCCATGATAATCGTTCTGCTCTGCTCTGCTCTGCTCTGCTCTGCTCTGCTCTGCTCTGCTCTGCTCTGCTCTGCTCTGCTCTGCTCTGCTCTGCTCTCAAGATTTTATTTCTCCCTTTCCTTTAGTCAATACCCGCGTACAAATTTTCCACTTTAATCACCCTTTCTTAATTTTGCCCTTATTCAGAAATGTCTTAATCATTTCTCGATTGTAAAACAAAAAGACAATCCCCATTATGCTCATCAGTAGGAATCTGATGATAAAGTGGTCAAACAGCGCCATAAATATACCGCTCAACAAAGCTACACCAATAAACGAACCCACAAAAAATTTATTATCATACAGATTAACTTTGAGTAAAAATCTAGTAATACAGAAATGTGCGACAAGTAGTACAATGTAACTAAACAGTGTTGTATACGCTGCCGCCACAAACCCATATTTACCCACAAAAACTATATTTAAGCCAATATTAAGTGCAGCTGCAATAACCGTTCCGTATGATGCATATTTTGTCTTTTTCAAATGGAGTTCCACATTAATATAATGTGTATACAGGAACTGGCAAACAACACCCAGTACAATTGGCGGAACAGCCCACACGCCAGACTTATATTCTTCTGGTCCCAAAAGAGAAATCATCTCCGGCGCTAATGATACACATCCAACACCGATAAAACAGCCTAACACTGTCAACTTATTCGCGTTTTTCTTTATTTGCTCATAATTTCCAACATAGTAATTATCATGGAACCACGGTTGCCACGCTTGGTTGACAGCACTCATAACAACATTTATCAGCAGTGCATACTGATAAGCAAGTGTATAAATTCCTGTAGCCTCTGCTCCAACCAATTTGGCTATCACTACCCTATCAGATGTTGACAAAGCATTTAGGGACAGTGAATGAATAATCATAGGCGCTGAAATTGTCAGAGCATATTTCCAATGACTTGTGTTTATACTTAATCTTCCATTGTTCAGTCCGCTTATCCAGTAATAGACACCCAAAGCAACTGTTGGAATCGCCGATCCAATAACTTTTCCGTAGTATTTATTCGTCGGCATTACATAAATAAGCACTAAAGAAGCTAAAACCGTAGTCACTGAAATAAAAATCATTATCGCTATATTCTCTTTATAACGATACTCATATCTATAATTGGCCTGTGCAAAAGAAACAGCCGGTGAAAACAGAAGATATACCGCTAAGATCATCAATAAGCCATAATTCATCTCTGTCAAAGCTGATATTTGCGGCAAGAAGATACCACAAAAGGAAAATAGTATCACCGAAAACAGACCACTCAAAACCTGTAAAGAACCAACATACTTTTTTAGCCCTGATCCATAATCTTGCTTCGCCCGTCCAATGCTCATCTCTAAGTCCAATGAACAAATAATTAACATTAGCGAATACCACGAGCTAAAAGTCGATGCAACACCATAATCATGCGTAGAGAGAAGTCTAGTATAAATTGGCATAGTGATTACGGAAATTGCCTTTACAAAAACTGTTGATATCGTATACCATACACCAGCTTTTAGTACTTTCTCTCCACTCTCTATTTTTTTACCACTTTCTTGCATTATTATCTCCATGTTAGTTTTTATTTTTTTCCTGAAAGAAAGCGTTTCACTTTTGCAGTTCCTGTGTTTCCAAGCAGTTTTTTTGCTAATTCTTTTGCCATTCCAGAAGATGAAACTTCTATACTCGATGCAATATTAAAGGCCTCTCTATCGTCTGCCGCATCAGTAAAAACCTCAAAAATTATAGGCTTATCTTTGTTTTCAGAACTTACAAATTCAGGATACACTTCTTTGAATTCGTCCTTGCTTTCTGCAGTCATGTATTCAAAACCAAGATCTTCAGCAAAGTGACGAACAAGACTTTTTGACTTGTTTCCAAAGTGTCCAGCAGCAGCTATAAATTTATCTGTTTCTTCATCTCCAAAAAAACGGTATCCGGGCGCTCCCTGTAGTTTCATAACACCGCCGCTGTTATTATTAATTAATAGAATTCTGACATTATTCTTGATACTGCGGTTTCCTAAAGAGTTCAAATCATAGAAAAATGTCAAATCGCCCAAAACACAAAAGCACAGTTCTTCTTTTACCAGCGATGTTCCTATGAATGCCGACATAATACCATCAATACCTCTACACCCAACATTACTGCTAGATTTTACTGAATCAGGAAAATCAAACAGAGTCCATGCACGAATAGTATTGCTCACACCAATATGAATATAAGAATTTTCTGGCAAATTTGGAGCAATTTTAGAGGCTATATACACATTAGAAAATGGAAGTTTGCTTTCATCAATTAATATGTTTTCAGTTGTTTCTTTGCATTTTTGCAAAAACACTTCTTTCATGTCATCCAATTTTTCATTGCCCACATAGTTAGAAAAAAAGTTGATTTCTTCCATTTCAAAAACCGCACTTAACTTCTTAAACGTATCACGCAATTCTCCATCCGGATTAACTCTCCATACCTCCCGAACAGCCTTAAATCTTGCCATTGCTGGCCCATCTCCTGCTGCTCCACCAATATGCACAAGCAAAGAAATTCCATTAAAAATATCAAATCCTGATTTTTGAAATGCTACTAATCCTGCATGTACAGCATATTTCCCGTGGTATCCACTTGTATGGTCACAAAAGACAACTGCATCATATTTCCCGCAAAAAGAATCTATAGCCTTCGTTTCTTTCTCCGAAAACTCATTATGGCTTCCAATAAAAATTGCGGTTCTGCCCTCCGGTACTGCCGGAAGTATGTCTTTGTAGCTATATCTATTAATCATGCGAGAGTCCGGGAGTTGAGTCAAATCAAACTGGTAATCATCATTGCAGCACGGCAAATCAATATGGACAGGTCCTCCCCCTCTATGTCTTAATGCAAGCAAAGCCTTATTTACTTCAATTTCCGTTTGCCACACATCTTCTTTGTCTTTAATAATCGGCAACCGGACTTTCATAACTAAAGCATCACGAGCAGAAACACTGCGGTCAATAATCTGAGGTTGTAAATGTCCTATTTCTGCATAACGATGAACACCCGTAACTGCCAAAACCGGAAGTTTTCTGTGATATGCTTCTGTTAAGCCGGGATAATAATCTCTTGATGCTGTAGCCTCTGTGCAAGTGATAATAACTGGTTCTTTCGTTGCTGCTGCCATCCCGCATGCCATGTATGCAGCACTACGTTCATCAACAGCTGAATATAGTTCAAACTCTCCGCAGTATTGTAATCCGGCTGCAAATTCCAAATTCGTCGTTCCCGGAGAAATTATTGCACGCTTAATTCCATGCTTTCGTAATAATGCAATAAGAATTTGCACACTCGTATTATTAGTGTATCCTGTAATCATATCATTTGCTCCTTTTCTCAATTTGATAATACTTGAAATTCAATCCCCGTTTAGAACAAAACTTTGGTATTTCAGAGTCTGGGCACAACATTTCATTTATCTTTTTTCCCTTATTATCTGCTCTCATCAACAAACAAATTGATTTGACTGGTTCAGCAAATAGTGGAAATTTGTTGAGTAATTTTTTTATCTTCAGTCCAAGCCTCTTAATTGTTATATCGTGAAACCACATTGTATCAAAGCAGGTATAGCCATTTAGCGCACCCTTTGGGCTAGTAATAATTACCGTTCCACCATCTCTTAAAATACTAAACGTATGTCTTAATATTTCTTTTGATGCTTGCAACGATCTTTCTGGTGATAGAATTACGAAGACAGAACTGCCATCATCAACTAGCGAATGTACATCTATGTATTCACCAATAATTAAAAAGTCAACATTTCTTATAGTTCCCGTCGCATTCATTTGATTTACATTATTTTTTAATTTTTTATATAATGCAAAATTAACCGCTATATATATGCCAATTAGTATCAGAACTGCAAATAGGAACCATAAATGTTTTATAAAACATATCACTAATATGAATACCCAAAGGCATCCACCAATCATCAACAATTTTAATAACCTGGACATAACCACGACTCCAAATACATTTTATAGTTTTCATTGATTAAATTAATCAGAGAAATATCCTCTGGCTCTAAATCAAAATTCAACAAGTTACTGTATTCCTGTATCCTTGACACCTTTTTAGTCGTAAACACCGGAATCACTCCTGTACTTATATGCCAGCGCATAATAATTTGTCCAATATTACGATTATATTTATCCTCCAACGATTTAAGTGCCGTATTGTTGCGAATCTTTGGATTCATCTTGCACAATGGGGAATATGCTTGTACAGTGATGTTTTTAGACTTAAAGTATTCAACATCTTCATCACAAGTTCTTAGCGGATGTCGCTCAATTTGAACAATATCAACCTTATGATCATGTGCAAGTAATTCATCGATATGGCGCTTTCTAACATTACACACACCAATATTCCTTATCAATCCATTGTTCTTTGCACATTCAAGACTATGCAGAGTATTTTCCAAATACTCCGGAATCGGCCAATGTATCAAAACCGCGTCAAAATAACTTACTCCAAGATTTTTACCACTGTGACTTAAATATTCGCTAACATCCCCGCTTTTCTCTTGCATCTGCCAAGGATCAATCTTTGTCTGTACCCAGCATTCTGATCGGCTTACAATTTTTTCCTGTTCTAAGTCGGATATAACCTTTCCTAATAGACTTTCTGTTCCATAACTTGGTGCCGTATCAAAAGCGTTAATCCCATTGCAAATGCAGCTTTGAACGATACTTTTAAATTCAATGTAATCCTTACTCGACGACAAACCTGTTCCAAGGATCAGTTTAACTTGATCTAATTCAGTCATACTCACTCCCCACTAGTCTTTCTCTCCAAAATTTCTATAACAGCCGCTGTCGTTTCATACGATTTTTCTTTCATAGTGCAGTGAAGCGATTTCAGCCTATCTTTATATTCCTCATAATTGTCCACAAGCATATTATATCTATCTTCAAGTTCTTTCGCTTCCAGATTATTAATATCTATGCAATACTCATCTAAACCAACAGATTTAATAAATCCTTTCATTTTTTGTTCATAAGATATTGAAATAAACGGAGTCCCCATTTTAGCCGAAAAGATATTACTATGATAACGCATTCCGACAACTGCGTACAATTTTCCTATCAAAAACTGCTGAAAATAAGAATCATAAGTATCAACATTGGCCGCGACCATAAAACAGTCTTCTGAATACATATACTTGCTCATTGTCACAGTATCGTTTGAGGTTCCATATAATTGAGGTATAAAAATTATGCCGTATCCCTCATTGATTCTTTTCTTAATAAATTCTTTAAATACCGTAGGAATCTTCTTGACATGTTCATTATCTTTATACGACGGGTGCCAATCTAATTCAGTAATTGTAATTCCAATACACCGACTATGTTTTGACATAAAGTCAGTCAACTCTGTATATCTAACAAGTTTGTTTTGATTTAATTCTAAATCAACATCATGCTGCAAAGCTGAATCTAATGTTTGAATTGCCCTTACTTCCGGAACAAAATCATTCACATATTGTAGAGAAATCGGATCACGTACAATAACCCGTTCTGCACCTAGTAGTATTTTCTTGCGATCAATATTTTTCTTCCGATCTTTAAACGGCCCCATAGATGGTGCATAAAACATATAAGGAATATTATTCTTTTTTACAATATCCAAAGTCCACAAATAAAAAAATTCGACACCCTTATATATATCGCCGATTGAAGGTCCTCCTGGCGCATGTATTACCAAGTCAGCAGATTTTAAGGTATTCATAAATTCCTTCCCAGCCTTTGTAAAAACACATTTTCCTGCTGTTAAATGCGCCAAGACAAACTCTACTTGAGCTATCCGATTATGTACTTTCGGAAAGCGATCAATTAGTTCCACTTGCTGCGGCATATTAGGATAGGGTGTCACACCATTTAATGCAATCGTAATTTTGGCTTCAGGATATTTCGTCAATAGTTCATCAACCATTGCTTTGACCGCTGCCTCATCACCTCTATTCGCCGTGTGAGCGTGTATTACTAATATATTCATATCACATTTCTCCTTAATTCACTTTTCTTATTGGTACACCTGCAATTAGTCTATGGTAAAATATCACAACAAACATCGTCAAAATATTTGAAGTTTTCGTAAGTAAACCAACACAGTCCGAATAATATGCCATTGTGAATACATAATACGACATCGACATGAGAACAAGATTTCGGTTTCTTTTATAGCTACTTTCGGATTTTAATAACAGACTGCGATATAGTAATATTCCTATAAAAAACACCAGTAATAAGCGGCATATCATATAAATCAATCCACCTTCAAAAACACTAATAAAAATTGTCGCAGTATTTCCGCCATAATTTAGCTTTCCGAGGTATACTTGTGCATGCATAATAGTTTTTGCTATATCATTTCCGAATAAAAGCCCTTCCCCACTATAAACCATTTTGATTTTTTTATTAAGGACTGCAACCGAACTTCCCACATAATAGATAACATATTGCAAGAATGTACTTGTTGCGGACAGTTCATTATTTGTTGTTTTTACAATATTTCTTGAAATAAATGCAAGTGCTAAAAACGCAAAAACTGCTGGCCAAATTTTCCTTATCATTTCAACAAATGATTTCTTATTATCTTTTATATTCCAGCCTTTATGTTCTCTCCACAAGACAGAAAACATTAAAATTCCGCCAGATAGCAACTGCATAATTTCCGTTCTTGATCCTGAAAAAATAACAATTGCAACTGCGCTTAGAACTGAGATCAATCCACATAACTTTCTTCTTTTATTTTTTTCTTTTTTTACAACAGTGTCAATAAATAGAAACATATTTACGTATGCGATTGCAATTACCGGTTTGAAAAGCTGACGTATTAGTGGGTTCATGCGATACTGACCTGCGTCCTCCATATAAGCCGTTTTCATATAAGCAAATGCATTCATGCCACTTCCTCCAGCCATCATTCCAACTCTATATGCATTTAAGCCATACAAAATTGTAAATATTATGCTACAAAAAGTCGCCACTTCCACAATTTTATCGTTATATACTACATCAGATCCCTTTATCCAACTAACAGGCACTTTTATTCTTTTTCTAGAAAAAAGATTTGCCATTGTCATAGCACTTATTCCGACTAATACAACAAAGAATGTAGTGGCTGAAAGTCGAAATTCCCAACTGTCTGCTCCCATGCAGGAAAAAAGAACACCTATAAATAAACTCAGACAAGCAATGGCTGCGGGTGATATTGTATCTCTTTGCGAAATTTTAATATTCACAAGTGTAAACATTGCTACAATAAGTAGCAATAACGAAAGCACATTAATTCCTCCTTCCTTAAAATCTATTTATGCAAATTGCCAATTTCAACATTAATGTTGCCGGAAGCGTTGGTCTGACAAATTTTCTATTTATCAATAATCGTAGCTTACATAAATAATTTTTCTTGTAATCCGAAATGTCCTTCAAAAAAGCGATTTCATCGTTGCTCAAGAATTCACTATATCCCACTAATAAATCTTCTGTTGGATTCATATATGCTTTTTTCCCTCGCAACAAGGTTTTCAATCTTTTCATTCGTCCTTTATTTCTATTTCCATCTTCGGATGAGTTACTTTCATAACGAATATGATAAAACAAGGGTTCTTCACAAAAATAAATTTTACCAGACAAGAAGCAAATCAGTCCAACCCAGTAATCATGTGCTATGTCTTTATTAAACGGTTTATACTTTTGAATAATGTTCATTGCGTCTTTGTTCCAAAGCATTCCACAGCCCTGAAAATATTCAGTTGCAATTGCAGACTCAAAAGATGGGGGTGTTGCAATTCGGTTTTCTTGCTCGCTTCTTGTCTTTAAATCAGATGTAACTGAAACAGAATTACAGTGAATCAACTGTGGTCCTTTATAATCATCTTTTTCCGCAAGCCGAATACAGTCTATTATTTTATTGTCAAACCATACATCATCTTGATCTGAAAAGCCGTAATAATCATAAGAATTATCAGCTAAATATAACAGCTGTAAAAAGCTTTGTTTCCATCCAACATTGTTTTCTTGCTTAACAAAAATCCTACTTCTATATTCTTTGACTAAGTCTTCAATTACTTCAATTGTATCATCATCTGACCCATCGTCCCTAATATATATGTAACTGTCGACCTCTCTTTGATGTATAATACTTTCAACTTGTTTTCGGATTTTATCCTTTCCGTTATATGTTGACATTAATATCAAAATTTTGTACATAATCACTCCATAAGTATTGTTTCAAAATTGCTATAATAATTCATCAAATTATATTCTTGTACTAATTTTCGTCCATTTGATATCATAGCATCAAATTTGCCTGGCTCATCCTTAATCATCAAGATTGACTTTTTAATATTGTCCACGAGATTTTCATCACGATTTAATAGAATTGCGGCATTATCAGGTATGTATTCAGGGATTCCTCCAGAATTTGTTGTAATCAACGGTAATCCACTAACTACTGCTTCCACCATAGTCATCCCTGCTGGTTCCTCCCACATTGACGGAAGAACCGCAACATTTCCTAATTGGTAAATAGAAGGCATATCTTTATAATCTATATATCCTGTAAATACAATCCCATCTTTTATACCTTCTGCTTCCTTCTGAAGCTCTAATGTGTAGTCATCAACTATGTCACTGCTATAAAAACCCGCTCCAACAATAAGCAACTTTATATGTTCATCTTTGCATTCTTTAATCGCTTTGATTGTTTCAAGTGCCCCTTTTTCATCTACCAACCTTCCTGCAAATATCACAACAAAATCATTATCTTCAATTCCATATTTGTTTCTATACTCTATTATTTTTCTTTCGTCTCTTGCTGTGAATCTTACAGTATCCACTCCATTTTTAAGGACATAACATTGCTCTTTATTTAATGTTGGAACCTGCTTTCTAAAAGAGTTATTTACAAATTCACTTATTCCTATTAGGCTTCTAATTGAGGCTGCCTCTTTTTCGCATTTAAACAGCGAACGAACCTCATTATGGAGATAATAGATTGTCTTTCCTTCATATTTCTTTGCAACTTTCTTGTTTTTTAACACGAAGAAAAGCGTAGAATTCGTTACCAAAACAAGTCTATCGAAGTCATTTTTTAGTAAAATCTTTGGGAACTTTGACATCACATACAGTCTACGAAGAATACAACGATATGAAATCAAATTTGCTTTTTTTAACAGATTTTTTGCAATCCAGTATATTGCTTTATCAAAACAATTAACCACTTCCGGAGACTTCACAAAATAAAAGTTGCTGTTTTTATATTTTTTTGATTGTTCTGCTGCCTTTTCTTCGTATAGACTAAAAACTGAAAAGTCAAAACTATGTTTCTTTTCATTTTCATCAAGTAAGTCTTCTATCAGATTTTCAACAGCTCCTCCCTTTGTTGCTGGAACTGGTGAAATCCCACTAGTTAAAAACGCAACCTTCATTCTTTCCATGCCATGTCAATCCTCTTTCTCTATATTATCCAACTGCACCTTACGCTTTTATTTCATGTAAAGGTATCATCTCATATTCTTAAAATTTAAAAGTATCCTTCAGTCCCAGCCACTTCTGATCCTTATCACTCAGATTCAGTGCAGTACCGTCTTCTAGCATATAGCCTTCTGCACTTGTGCTGCCCTTGTACTCACCCTTCAGTTCCGGCCACTCGATGCCGATTTCAGGATCGTTCCAAGCTATGCCACCCTCATCATTCGGATGCCAGAAGTCATTAACCTTGTAGCAGAACTCTGCCTCGTCACTCAGAACCAGGAAGCCATGCGCAAAACCTTCCGGGATGAGGAACTGCTTCTTGTTCTCAGCGGACAAGGTCACGCCATACCACTTGCCATAGGTCTCAGAATTGCTTCTGAGATCAACTGCAACATCGAACACTGTGCCGCGCACGGCGCGCACCAGCTTGCACTGCGGATACTGTTTCTGAAAGTGCAGGCCACGAAGCACACCCTTTGTAGACATAGACTGGTTATCCTGTACAAAGTAGATGTCAATGCCAGCCTCCTTCATATCTTTTTCGTTGTAAGTTTCCATGAAATAGCCACGGGCATCACCATGAACAGCAGGCTCAATCACACAGAGGCCCTCGATGCCGCCTACATTTTTCTCAACTTTAATCTGTCCCATTTCTTCTATCTCCTCTATTACTGCTCGATCTCTTTCAGATAACGGCTCAATGCATCCTGCCAAGTCGGAAGCGGAGTAAATCCAGCCTCCACCAGCTTGCTCTTATCCAAACGACTGTTGAACGGACGAGCAGCCTTGCTCAGACCATACTCCTCGGTGCTTACCGGAAGCACCTCCGTCTTATAGCCCGCCTGACGGTAGATTTCTTTCGTGAAATCGTACCAACTGATATAACCACCCTCGTTGGTCGCATGGTAATAGCCATACTTCTCAGTTTCATTCATATCAACGAGCAGTCGAGCTAAATCATATGTATAGGTCGGTGTGCCGATCTGGTCATTAACCACACGGACAGTGTCATGTGTCTTACCAACATTCAGCATGGTCTTAATAAAGTTTTTACCATTCAAGCCAAACACCCATGCAATGCGGACAATGAAATACTTCTCCAGCGTCTGGCTGACTGCCAGTTCACCTTCCAACTTCGTCTGACCATACACATTCAGCGGCTTGTAATCCTTGCAGTCCGGCTGCCAAGGCTCAGTGCCCTGACCATCAAACACATAATCCGTGCTGATGTAGGTCATCTTGCAGTCCAACTTCTTGCAGACATCTGCAATATTCTGAGTTCCACCAGCATTGATGGAACGAACTTTCGCCACTTTATCGTCGTCCTCTGCCATATCCACAGCCGTCCATGCCGCACAGTGGATCACAGCATCCGGGGTTACTTCTGTAATTACTTTTTCAACAGCATCTTTATCAGTAATATCCAGAGCCACATACGGTGCTTTTGTTACCGCAGAACCATCAGCCACACCGCTGTAGGTTTCCTGAATATCAGAACCAACACCTTCATGACCACACTTCAGCAGTTCATTCATCACGTCATGACCCAGCTGACCGCCAACGCCTGTTACAAAAAACTTCATGTTCTTTCCTCCTCTGGCTTTTAGCGGTTGCTGTACATTTTCTCGTAGTAGTTCTGATATTCGCCGCTGATGATAGTCTCCCACCACTCACGGTTATTGAGATACCACTGAATAGTCTTCTTGATGCCGTCCTCAAACTTGGTCTCCGGCAGCCAGCCCAGCTCATTGTGGATCTTGGTCGGGTCGATAGCATAGCGCATATCGTGGCCCTTACGGTCACCAACATGGGTGATAAGGCTTTCCGGCTTGCCCAGCTCCTTGCAGATGATCTTCACGATCTCGATGTTCTGCTTCTCGTTATGACCGCCGACATTGTAGACTTCACCAACACGACCTTTGTGGATAATCAAGTCAATAGCCTTGCAGTGATCTTCCACATACAGCCAGTCACGGACGTTCAGACCCTCGCCGTAAACAGGCAGCGGCTTGTCAGCCAGAGCATTAGCAATCATCAGCGGAATCAGCTTCTCCGGGAAATGATACGGGCCATAGTTATTGGAGCAACGGGAAATGGTCACAGGCAGGCCGTAGGTACGGTGGTAAGCCAGAACCAGCAGGTCAGCGGCTGCTTTGGAGCTGCTATACGGAGAGCTAGTATGGATCGGAGTCTCCTCAGTGAAGAACAGGTCAGGACGATCCAGCGGCAGGTCACCGTAAACCTCATCGGTAGAAACCTGATGGTAACGCTGAATACCATATTTGCGGCAAGCATCCATCAGCACACTGGTGCCGATGATATTGGTCTGGAGGAAGATGCCCGGATCTTCGATGGAACGGTCAACATGAGATTCTGCCGCAAAGTTGACCACGATGTCCGGATGTTCTTCTTCAAACAGTTTGTTCACAGCCTCGCGGTCGCAAATATCAGCCTTCACGAAGCGGAAATTCGGGTTATCCATAACAGGGGCCAGTGTGGACAGATTGCCTGCATAGGTCAGCTTGTCCAAGCAGATGATCCGATAATCCGGATACTTTTTCAGCATATGGAACACAAAGTTACTACCAATAAACCCAGCACCGCCGGTAACAATAATATTCATGATTTATTCTCCTCTACACTTATCTATGTATCTTGTTCTCGTTTTCTAATTAATACAGATGTTCCTGATACTTGCCGTCCATGACGTCCTTCAGATACTGTCCGTACTGATTCTTCTTCATGACCTCATAGACTTCCATCAGCTCATCCTTGCTGATCCATCCGTTCAGGTATGCGATTTCTTCCAGGCAAGCAATCTTACGATGCTGATGCTGCTCGACAGTCTTTACGAAGTTGGTGGCATCCACCAGGCTCTCATGTGTACCTGTATCCAGCCAAGTGAAGCCCTGACCCAGCAGTTCTACATTCAGGGTACCGTCTTCCAGATAAATACGGTTCAGATCGGTAATTTCCAATTCACCACGGGCAGACGGTTTCAGGTTCTTTGCAAACTCGACCACACGGTTATCATAGAAGTACAGACCAGTCACGCAATAGTTGCTCTTCGGATGTTCTGGCTTTTCCTCGATAGAAATGGCCTTACCGTTCTTGTCAAACTCCACAATACCAAAACGCTCTGGATCGTCCACATAGTAGCCAAACACCGTTGCGCCCTTGCCGTTTTCTGCATTCTGGACTGCTGCCTGCAGGCGCTTCTTCAGACCATGACCCGCAAAGATGTTATCGCCCAACACCATAGCCACAGAATCCTCACCGATAAAGTCGGCACCAATGATAAAGGCCTGTGCCAGTCCATCCGGAGACGGCTGAACCGCATAGGTCAGATTCACACCAAACTGGTGTCCATCACCAAGCAGGTTCTCGAAACGAGGAGTATCCTGTGGTGTGGAAATAATCAAAATGTCGCGGATGCCTGCGTTCATCAAAACAGACATCGGATAATAAATCATCGGTTTGTCGTAGATTGGCAAAAGCTGTTTACTTGTTACTTTTGTTAATGGGTACAGTCGTGTGCCTGAACCTCCTGCTAAAATAATGCCTTTCATAACTGTTTCCTCCTCCGTCAATCTTTACATTTACTCAAACAGTTTCCCATGTTCTTCTGAAACTCTCCGGGCATTAAATTTCTTATGTACATCTTCCAAGCCCTGTGCCACCAATGTATCCCTTAATCCATCTTCCTGATAGATTCGCATCACTGCTTTACTTGCACCGGCGGCATCATCCACTTCAACAAGCAAACCGTTTTCTCCATCCCGGATTATATTCGGAATAGCATCCACATTACTTGCTACAATCGGCTTACCCGCCATCATATATTCGGGCAGTGCTAGACCAAAGCCCTCCCAGCGGCTCAACAGGCATGCAACATCAAAAAGCTCCACATAGCTCATTGGGTTATCAACCCAGCCTGTGATATGTAAACTGTCCGAGAAACCATTGTCCTCCGCATACCTTCTAATCTCGGCTTCCTGATTTCCGTTTCCAACAATAATGAAGTGTGCATTTGGAACCGCTTCTTTTACCTTCTTTGCCATCTTAACAAACACATCCGGTGCTTTCTGTGGACTCATTCGTCCAACCATACCAACAACAAATGCATCTTCCGGAATGTTCAAGTCTCTCCTTTTAACTGCACCATGTACTCCATTCTCATAGGTTTCGATGTCCACACCATTAAAAATGACCTGTAACTTGTCCTCTTTGCATATTTTCTTATCCAATGCTGACTGCTTTTCCGCATCTGAAATACAGATAATCTTATCGCAGAATGGCGCAGCCACCTTTTCAATGGCTGTGTACATTGCTTTTTTCTTTGCAGAACAACGCATGTTAAACGCCCATCCGTGTGGGTTATATACACAGCGATTTTTCAAACCGATATCGGCAACACGAGCAATGGCTCCAGCCTTACTGGAGTGAGCATAAACAATATCGGGGTTATATTTTTTTATCAGTGCTCTAACCTCTTTAATCGCCTTTAGATCGTTTCCACCAATGGCTCTAGTCATTTCAATCTGTTCAAAAGAATCCACCAAATCTCTGTAGTCTTCTTCATGAAAATCTTGTGAGCAAACCAATATATTCTCGAATTTTTCTTTATCCAAATACTTGAGAAGCATTCGGATGTAGCGATCCACGCCACCTGCGGCCTGCGCTATATGCAATATTTTGATTTTATTCTTCCTCATCCCTCAAATACTCCTCGTCATTTTTCTTTCCGCAAATCTATATGCACATCCATATGGATGGCATTTCTCTCTAATTTCCACTGTGTGATAACCACACTCGGCTAAGTGTTTTCTTATATTGTCGTATCCAACTACCCCAGCAATCATGTTTTCTACTCCATAAAACATCCGTTGAGTACACTCGTCTCTATTTCTCTATAGCCGAAGTGCTGTTTTATACAGTCGAACCCCGTATACCCTACAATGACGTTTTTTCTAAGTGTTGGATTGTTGAATCAACCCTGTCGGCGCATGAGTTTTATTAAAACTGTATATATCATCCAATCCAATTCTCACCATTCATTGTTCGTTATTAACAAATCATTCACTTTAACCACTCAAAACATGTAATTATCATCACCATCCGTGCTCTACTCAACAGCTGTTTTATGAAGTAGAAATCATCTGTTTTTCTCTATTTTTCATGACTCAACAAACCGTTATGATGTAGGTGTCATTAGTGGGTCAGATAGTGTACTCAACAGCAGTTTCAGACGTTAATGATAAACTCATGGATTTTTGTTGTTTTCTCCTATTTTCCGACATTTCTATGATTCTTCTGAAAAAGTTGTGCCAATTTTGTACCACGGGGGGGGCAAAAGTTCAGCGTTTTGTATAAATATCTTGCATTTACAGTTCATATAGCTGTGAAACACGGCCAATTTCAGCACCCTATATAGTGTGCAAAACAGGTTCTTTTCGACATTGCTACGTCAATACAGTTTGTTGAGTAGACATTTGTTGGCGCTGCAATCACCACAAAATCGGCTGCGCTGTAAGCCATCTCCGCGTCGAGTGTTGCGGTCAAATCCAGGTCTTTCTCAGCCAGGTATTTTTCAATGTATTCATCCTGGATTGGAGATTTTCTTTGATTCACCATCTCGACTTTAGACGAAACAATATCGACCGCAAATACTTTTTCATGCTGGGCTAAGAGCACAGAAATGGACAAGCCCACATAGCCATGCACTGTCACTACAACCCGTTTTCCAAATAACTTTGGAAGCCAGCACATAGCCGCCGGGCCTTCGCGTGGATGTGCACGACATCGTATCGGCCAAAGGCAGATGCTAACGCGGCAAAGAAACTGGAGGATACCGCTGCAAGTCCTTTCCCGTTGATGGTCGGGACCGTTTTGAGTTTTACACCCTTGTACTCGTGCAGCCTTTCACCGTCAAACTCTTTCCCGCTCACATGATGGCCGCCACGGGTATAACAAGTCACCTGATGGCCTAACTTCACCATCCGAGTGCTGAGTTCTTCGACCACAACCTCGACGCCACCTTCCCGACCAAATCTCTTCAGGCCGAACATACATAGCGACAATCCCTCCGCATTATTTGCCATCCTTCGCCCACTCCCTACCAGGTCTTCTCTTCCGCAATTTCATTCCCAAATGAGTTTTGTTTCCACTGCTCATGAAACCCGGTCTATGCTAAAACGGATTTTCATCAGCGCCAAAGATAAGCACGACAACAAGCCCATCCCCGGCACTCTCGTACCAGGCACAGGCTTGCTCCAAACCTCCTATTCAAATTTTCATGCTCTTTAAGATTGGGTCGAATAGAGCCGTCAAGAAGCCATCCACTATCTTAGCTTTTTGGCGTCTTCTAACCCTCTCTGCATAAAAATCTGGATTTGAGAGCTGGGTCAAGCCGCCAAAAGCCCTGATTCTACGTGGTTTTTCTTGGTTGTCCCTATTATATCTCCATCACCGAGCATTGCAATATTCAATTTATCCTTCACAACTTACGTACTCCTTATCCATGACGTACTCCTCTTTTCATCCGGCCGGTTCGGAACTTTTTAAAATTCTCTATGGTCGAAATTGCTGTGGATCATCATTCCGATATCTATCATTTCTTCCTGATTTCCACAGTAGCCCTTCTATTAAGTAAATTATTATGTCTTTTTCTGGTCATGTCTGTCCAATCAATACAATACAAGAACCATGTTAAATAAACGCCCGAAATGTTCATTTTCTCTATCCGTTTATTAACTATTTTATTTAGGGCAGACACCTCAAATATTTAATACTTTATTGGCTTCTACAGACTTCAATAATCCCATTTGTGTAGACACCTTTTGTACATATCTATCGAAAAATGGTATATATTCAGCGACTAATATCACTTGGGCAGCCCTGTCAATCTATACTCTCATTCTTTCCACTCCCACCATCCCCCAACCATCTCTCTACCCTTCAAACTCTCCCTCGCTCTATTCACATTCCCCACAATTTCCAAACCGCCAATTCAACCACAAACCACCACTCCCATTCCATTTCCACCCCAGTCTTA
>JAGTTQ010000002.1 GCA_018223415.1 Eubacteriaceae bacterium Marseille-Q4139
TACCGATAATATCTAATGCGTCTTTGATAGTAGGCATATCCAATTACCTCCTTCGGTGGTACTGTTTCTTACTATTATTATACGCTATTTCTCGTCAAAAATCAACCATTTGTTGTGACAGAGCCATCCAAAATAAAAGAAGAATCAAACCTAAAGCAATTCCTTTACTTGAGAGAATATGTGCTCCTACCGAACACATTAAAATTATAAAATCTTTCATAACTTATTGCCTCCGAAATATCCTATCAAACCAATTTTGCTTCGATTGTACCCCTTTTCCCGGCTGATCCATATTGTCATCACTATTCAAGAATTGCTGCTGAATCGTCCCCGCGTGAAGGGCCTGGGCCGCTGCCGCTGTCTGCTGGGCGGCGGCCAGCGCGTCAGTGAGCCGGGTAATGGTCTGGGCCTGCTGCTCGATCTGCCGGTCTTTCACTTCAAGCTGTCCTTGTAGCGTGTCGATGGTGGCCTGTAAAACAGAAATCACCCCATCAACCGCCGCCATTTTTTCTTCATTTTTGGTTGACGCGCCATCAACCAAACCGTCAACCGCACCCGTCAACTGGTTGTCGGTGGTTGACGGTGTAATTTCAGAAAACGCTTGTTTTATCAGCTTTTCACCGTCAACCTCTACCATCAACCTACCGTCAACCGTTGTCGTCAACCCCTGTAAACTGGTTGACAGTGGTTCACGCTTAATTTTTTTGAAAACAGCTTGCTTTGATACCCCTATCTCGTCGGCTATCTGCCGGATTGTTTTCATACCTTCACGAACAGGCCCACAGGACACACACCCTTAAAACCAGGCGTAGATATGTACCAGCAAGCGGGGCCTGTCGGCTCCCAGGCTACTTCAAGGGTAATCTCGTGCCAGCCATCGGGAAACAAAGCTGTAAATCCTTCTCCTGCGTGTATGCCGCGCCCTTCCAGGAGCAGCCGAGGGTGCGGATCACTGTCCGCCGGATTGGGAAGCTGTATCTGCGCGATCCTCTCTTTATCCCAGCTCATAGACCTTTCCTCCTTCCCCTAAAATAAATCACTATGCGAGCCTGTCCGGGTAAGATATAAAATCAGCTCGTCCCCGTCCACTTCGTAGATCAGCAACCAATCCGGCGTAATGTGGCACTCACGACACCCCGCATAGTCCCCGGAAAGTGGATGATCCCTGTTCTTCTCCGGCAACGGCTCCCCCGCCGCCAGCTTTTTAATAATATCCGTCAGCAAAGAAATATCAAAGCCGCGTTTTTTCACGCGCTTCAAATCCTTCTGAAATTTTGTGGTTGGTCTTATGTTATACATCGGCAAGCAGCTCCTCCATCATCTGATCGACATTGGAATAGGTCTTGCCGAGGCTCGGATCGGCCTTCATTCTCTTTACTTCCTTGATTGCTTCGACGGTTTCAGCGTTCGGCACATCGCCGCTGATTTCAAAGGGTATTCTATACTCCCGCACCGCCTTACGCGCAAAAACATTGAACGCCGTTGTCATTGTCATTCCCATATCAGCACAGAACGCCTCAAACTGCCGCTTCAAATCCGCGTCCATACGAATGTTAATATTTGTATTTGCCATAGATAGCAACTCCTTTCGCTCTTATTATATCCATTGTATATCTTTTTATTTACAATGTCAATATATGCTCCCGCCCGTTTACCCAAGCCCCGGCCCTTAAACTTCTACCCTGGTATGTACGCATTTAGGGGGCAAAAAAGCCTTGATTTATGCGGCTTTCCGGGCGCGGTAGCGAGGGGGCCGGTATATTTTACCCTCGGAGTGCTGAAAACGGCTTCTAAATCGTAACAGGGGCCTTTCTGGGCCTTATTCCTGTCCCCCATTGTGCAGCGCGTCCACCAGCCAATCGCTCAACTCCTGGGAAGGGGACACCCGCACCGTTATATGCCCATTTTCAAAACGCACCGCTGGCGGCGGGCAATCCCACCACTTACGGACGGTTTTCGGATCAAGGCCAGTTTCCCGGTGACAGTCGGCCTTGCGCCCCTCCGGGTGTTGCTGCCGCCATTCATAAACCCGCGCCTGGGCCGTTCCGCTGCCTTTGGGCCGCCCATTTCCTTCCCTCCAATCCTTTTTCCCTTGCTGTTTCGCCTTAATGTCCCGAATAGCTCTTGCAATTTCAAGATGATCTGCTTGTTTTTGAAAATTCCGCTTATTGACCGGCATAGTCAGGCCGGAGAGCTTCGCTATATCGTCCCTGGGGAATGTCACATAGTCCTCGTTGAACATTTCCAGGGCGCAGACTACATCATCTTTTGTGAAGCGGTTTATATCCTCCACGCTCATATCATCGTAGGGCCGGAGCAGCGCAAAAGCGTCCCGGCGCAGCTCGTCCTCGTCTATCCCGCATTTTTTCGCATAAATCGCCAGCGTCATAATGCCATAGAAACGATGGCCCACCCGGATTTCATCGGCGATCCGATGCAGCCACCAGTCATAAAGGTCACGCTTGACCGTCCAGCGGCCCCGCCGCTCCTTCTTGACGATCCGCCGCTCATACCAATCCGGGTACTTCTCTTTCGCCTCGGCCAGCGACAGGCGGCTCTTTCTCATAAGCCCCTCAAGCCGCTGCTGTTCCCCGTTGCTGTCCGGGATATAATCAAGCAGCCGCGCCAGCTCCACCGGCCCGCCAAGCCGGAACGCCCTAACAGGGTACTCACGCCCCAGCTTCGAGCCGGAGCCGACCACCCGAAAGCCCTGCAAAATCCCCTGCATTTGCGGCTCCTTGATGGTGGAAGTAAACTTATTCCAAATCTGCCGGGTGAGGGAATATTTCAGCTCCTTCAAGCATTTCTGGTTGTGCGGGTACATAGGCACCGGCTCTTTCAGCCCATAATACAGGTGAAGCCCTGTCCCGCTGTTTACAACAAAGGTTGCCTGGGGCAGAATATCCTTGTTCATCTGGTGCAGCGTGTCCCGGAGCTGGGGCATACCTACCCCGTCCAGGTCAAACACCAGGGCATAGAGATACCGGGCATTTTTGCCGCACCGCCGCCGCCCAAAATAAGAGATCGGGGACATAATCGTAAAATCAGTGTCTTGCAGCTCCCGCAGCTCGTCCAGCTCGTCAGTAATGGTACAGCGTTTCGCTTTACCGTCCCCCTCAATCTGCAAGGCAATCCCCGTTGCCTTGTCAACCTCACCTTTCGGCACCGTCACCGCAATCCCGTTTCCCTTCCTGTCCTCAAAATGGCCCTTCCTCTCGAAAGATCCTTCCGGGAAGATCTCTCGATAAAACTCATACGGCTCCACTGGCTCCAAAAACTTCTCTAAATGCTCGTTCTTTTCCCTGTAAAGTTCCCGCAGCCGTTCTAAGGCTTCTTGCTGATCCGCCATTCCTTACACCTCTTTTCGTACATTCTGCAAACCCATAGGGGGAAAAGGGGGAGCCAAAGAGCGGCCCCTTCGGGGCCTTAAAGAGAAAGTCACCTCCCCCTTTTCCCCCTCGCTCTGGGGCATGGAAATGATGGAAAACCTTTCAGGTTTACCACATTCCCACACCCCGCCGCTCACCCCCATAACCCCCTCCGACTTTCTCCCTATCCGAGAGAAAATATTTTTATTATTTATCCTGGCCTAAAGGCCATAGGGGGGCATATATTATCAATATATTTTATTCCCTATTTTACGACACACTAACTCCCTGCTATCCCCTGTACCCCATAGGGGGGCATATATTATCAATATATTTTATTCCCTATTTTTACTGTTATTATAGCCTGTCCGGGCGGCTCTTGCAAGGCCCCGGACAGGCTTCTTTTACAGCTCCATACCGCCCCAGGTGTGGCCCCGTTCCTGCTCTTGTTCCGGCTGCTGCACCTCTGGCACAGGTAGCAGCTCCCGCGCCTTTTCGACTAAGGGCCGGAACTGCTCTGGCAAGTGCTGATCCAGAAAGTCCAGCACCGCCCCGATACCTTCCCGGAGCCGCGCCGAAATCCCGCGCTCCCAGCTCAAATCTTCTTCCAGGTATTCCACCTGCACTTTGAGCTGCCGGTTTTCATTTTCAAGCCGCTGCCGCTCCTGGGCCTCCTTCAGCTTTTCTTTCATCGAGGGGATTTTCTGCTGAAGCTGTTGGTTTTCTACCTTCAGCTCCCGCACCTTCTGCTCTGCCGCCGCGCCCCGGATCACCGCCGCCTTCAACTCCTTCACCTGCTCCACTGTCACGCCCTTGACGGCCCCTGTCAGCGTCTTTTCCGGCTGTATCGCGTCCAGATCGGGCTTAACCTTCTCCACCGCTTTCAGCAGCTTCACATTTCCTTGCAGGACCTTTCTCTGTTTTTCCAGGGCCGCGATCTCCTGCTCTGCCGCTATCACCTGTTCCTGGACAGCTTCAAGCCGTTGCGCCGCTGCCCGGTACTCTGGCAGCTCCATATGAGGGCGGCCACCGCCCAGGCTGATAATCTCAAACTCGTGCGCCTGGGCGATTTCCGTTAGGGCTTCTTTCTCCCGTTCCATCCAGGCTTTCCATTCTGTCTGCTTCCGGCCCAGCCCTTCAAATCCCTGCTGCTTTAACGCCTGTTTCATTGATACCCGCGTTGAGAGGCCCCGGCTCTGCTCCGTTGCCACCGGCACGAAGTCCACATGGAGGTGGGGCGTGGCCTCGTCCATGTGCAGCACCATATTGAACACCCGCAGATGAGGGTTGCGCTCCTGGAAGGACGCTGCAAATTCTTTGAGAGCTGCCGCCGCCCGTTCCCCTCCAGGGGAGCCGCACCCACAGTCCTCCAGGTTTCCGATCTGGAAGATTGCCTCGTGGAATAGCTTCTCCTGTTTGCTCTGCCGGATATGCTCGTAGTAGTCTGGTATCTTGTCCCTGGTCTTTTTCTTTTTGGCGTTGTAGTCGGCCAGAGCTTCATCGAAAAGCTCGTGGTACACCTTTTTCAAATCCTCGTTGCAAAAGGTGATATTCTGCCCCGACCTGCTCCGGTCTACATTCGCCGCCGAAAAGCTCCTGTTGTTGTGCCGGATACTTCCCCGGCCCGTCATTCCCGAAATGGTTGTGCCTATAAAATCACCCGTCCCTTTCCTTCAAAAAGCCTATATCCTACTACTCCTATTTTACCATAACTGGCAACAGGCCACAACCTCTTTGTTACTTTCTTGTGAGAAAGTAACGCAAAAGCACTTTCACACCGCCGCCCCGTTTGGGCTGGCAGTATGAAAGTGCTTTTGCGCCCTGCCGGGGGCTAAATATCCTTATTGAATATGTGCCTCTCTTTCTCGTTTTTCTAAAATCGTTTGCGGTATTTCAGCAAATCTTTTCAGAACATAATCCCTTCCCTTTTCTCCTTTCCACTTGTGCCAAAACCAAAGGACACTACAACAAAGCATAATTACCGCTATCATCAAAGCATAGTCAAACCCTGTCTTATTCAGAATCATATAACTTAAAAGCGTGGCACCAACTATACCAATTCCAGATACGCCAAGAGTTAATCTAAGCACTTTTTTCTGCGATAACTCTAAGAAATAATTCTCCCATTTCTCAGAATTAAACCCAAGCTGCTTTCCTTTTATCCAAAAGGCTATGTCACAACAAACAGTTGATAAATAGCCATTTTTATAGGGGAGTATCAGAACTCCCCTATAAACTGTTATTTGCAGTTATCTATACTCATTTGGAATTTCGATATGAAGTGTCTCACAC